>DASQHW010000607.1:0-8325 GCA_035631895.1 Acidimicrobiia bacterium
CGTCTCCCAACGGGCCGAGGAGGTTCGTCGCCTCGCCGAACCTCCCGATCGTCGTCAGCAGCAACACGAGCATGAACGAGGCGTTGAGACGGTCCGGTTGCAGCCACCCCCGCTGCGCGCGCCGGACCGCGGCACGCAGGAAGCTGTGGGCCTGCTCCACCCGGCCCTCCCGCCATGCCATGTACGCCAGACTCGTCAGGGCCGCGATCATCGGAGGATCCCCGTGCGACGTCCCCGTCCCGCTCAGCACGGCTTCGGAGAGCTCCTGCGCACCGACGTAGTCGCCCCCCGCGAGGGTCGCAAGGAGCTGTATGTACGAGGCGTTGTCGTAGAGCTCGTCAGGGAGACCGGCGAGCGCCAGAACCGCCTCGGCGCCGGTGCGCGACGTGGGATCGCCGGTCAGCAAGTAGATCGACGACAGCTGGATCTGCACTCGCGCCCGGACGTCGGAGGACAGCGCCGCCTGCTCGAGCGTGGCACGAGCGAGGGCGGTCGCGTCCGACAATCGCCGAGATGACACCAGCGCGTGAATCTCGCCTTCGACACCCGAGAGGGGAGCCGTCATTGTGTATGCCCCCGTACACAGAAGCGCCAGCTTGGGAACGTACGCCATGTCGGTGTCACGGGAGTGCCCGTCGCCTGTCAATTACGCGAACGCGTAGTTTTCCCGGTGCACGCATGCGCACGAGGAGTTCGAGGGTCACGGCCACGCGCGCCACGTAGACACCTCGATCGCGACGACCGCGCCCGGGGGTGGCGAGCCGACGTACTGGTCGTACTTGCCCGTGAGCGCGGCGATCGCGTGGTCCCGCTCACCACCGTCGGGAACGACCCGCGCCGCGCCGTCGACGCGGACCCACCACAGCGCAGACCAGTCATCGGCGTAATGGTCGACCAGCAGTGACGCGTACGGGTTCGCGCGGATGTTGGCGAGACGGCGAAGCTGGAGCGTCGATTTGGGCTTGCCGTCTACGGCCGAGTACACGACGGCGGCATCGCCCCCGAGCACGAAGCAGCACGGGACGACGTGCGGGCGCCCTTCGCGGGTCACGGTGGCCAGCCGGCCGACGCGCGCCGCGCGCATGCGCTGTCGCATCATCGCGTCATCCACGTTCGCAGTTTCGCATCGTTCAGCGTGGTTGCGCCCGGCAACCATTTGCTGTACGCCTGGCACGATGGAACAACGCCGGATATTGCGCACTGAGATCCCCGGTCCGCGCTCTCGAGAGCTCTGGGCACGACGCACCCGCGCGGTCCCGAGCGGCGTCGGGACGACGCTGCCCGTCTTCGTCGCCGACGCCAAGGGCGGGATCATCGAGGATGTGGACGGCAACCGCCTGATCGATCTCGGTGCGGGCATCGCGGTCATGAACGTCGGCCACGCGCATCCTGCCGTCATCGATGCGATCACCCGTCAGGCGAACAGGTTCCTGCACACCTGCTTCCAGGTGACGCCGTACGAGGGATACGTCGCGTTGTGCGAGGCGTTGAACGCGCTCACGCCCGGCGCGCACGAGAAGCGGTCGATGCTCGTGAACTCGGGCGCAGAAGCAGTCGAGAACGCGGTGAAGATCGCGCGTGCGGCGACCGGACGGCCTGCCGTGATCGCGTTCGACCAGGCGTTCCACGGCCGCACGTTGCTCGGCCTGTCACTCACCGCCAAGGTGTCGTACAAGAAGTCATTCGGGCCGTATGCACCGGAGGTGTACCGGGCGCCGTTCTCGTACCCGTTCCGCGGCACCGGACGGCTGGCCGAAACGCTGGCATGGATCGAGGCGAGCGTCGATCCGGCGCAGGTCGCGTGCGTCATCGTCGAGCCGATCGCCGGTGAGGGCGGCTTCGTCGTGCCCGAACCGGGTTGGATGGAGGGACTGACGCGCTGGTGCAACGCGCGCGGCGTGCTGTTCGTCGCCGACGAGGTGCAGACGGGTTTCGGCCGCACGGGCGCGTGGTTCGCCTGCGAGCACGAAGGCATCGTGCCCGATCTCGTCGCGACCGCGAAAGGTCTGGGCGGGGGAATGCCCGTCGCCGGCGTGACCGGACGCGCCGAGATCATGGACGCCGTGCACACCGGTGGCCTGGGCACGACGTTCGGCGGAAACCCCGTGTCGTGCGCGGCCGCGCTCGCGGCCGTCGACGTCATCGAGCGCGAAGCGCTCAACGCACGCGCGCGGGCGCTGGGCGATCGCATGCTCGAGCAACTTCGTGCCGCCCAGGACGCCTCCGTCGGTGTGGGCGACGTGCGAGGACGGGGCGCGATGGTGGCCATCGAGCTCGTACACGACGACGGCCGGCCCGACGCCGACCGCGCCGGGCGCATCGCCGCCGCGTGTCACGAGGCCGGAGTGCTCATCCTCACCGCGGGCACGCAGGGCAACGTCGTGCGGCTTCTGCGCCCGCTCGTGCTCGAGGACAACCTCCTCGACGAAGCGCTCGACATCCTGCACACCGCGATCGTCAAGGCGTGACGGGGGGTTTTTGCGACGGGTGACGACAATATTGTCGCCGTGTGTCGCAAGAACCCTCAGCGGTGTTCAGGTGATGGCGCTCATGACGTGCTTGACGCGGGTGTAGTCCTCGAGCCCGTACATCGAGAGGTCCTTGCCGTACCCGGAATGCTTGAAGCCGCCGTGCGGCATCTCCGCGACGAGCGGGATGTGCGTGTTGATCCACACGCATCCGAACTCGAGCGCGCCCGAGAAGCGCATCGCCGCACCGTGATCGCGGGTCCACACGCTCGACGAGAGCCCGTACTCGACGCCGTTCGCGCACGCGATCGCGTCGGCCTCGTCGGCGAACCGCTGCACGGTGATCACCGGACCGAAGACCTCCTGTTGCACGATCTCGTCGTCCTGCGCGACCCCCGTGATCACGGTCGGCGCATAGAAGAAGCCGGTGTTCCCGGTCTGCGCACCACCGGTGAGGACTTCGGCGCGATCGGGAATGCGGCCGACGTATCCGGCCACGCGGTCGAGCTGCGTCTCACTGTTGAGTGGTCCGAGGTCGGCGTCAGCAGTGTCGAGGCCGCCGACCACCTTGGCCGCCGCCTGTTCCACCAGCAGCTCGACGAGGCGGTCGTACACCGCCGGGCCCGCGAGCACGCGCGTCGCGGCGGTGCAGTCCTGGCCCGCGTTGTAGAAGCCCGCCGCCGCGATCCCTTCAGCCGCGGCCTCGACGTCCGCGTCGTCGCACACGATCGCGGGCGCGTTGCCGCCGAGCTCGAGGTGCACGCGCTTCAGGTCGCTCGCGGCCGATGCGGCGACTTCCATGCCGGCGCGCACCGACCCGGTGACCGACACGAGTCGGGGCCCGGGGTGCGCCACCAGGGCGCGACCGGTCTCACGATCTCCGCACACGACGTTCATCACCCCGGGCGGCAGGAACTCCGCCGCGAGCTCCGCCAGCATCACGGAGGTCGCCGGCGTCGTCTCCGCGGGCTTGAGCACGACGGTGTTCCCTGCTGCAAGCGCGGGCGCGATCTTCCAGACCGCCATCATCAAGGGGTAGTTCCACGGGCTGATCTGCGCGCACACCCCGATCGGCTCGCGGCGGACGTACGACGTGTGACCGGTCATGTACTCCGCCGCGCCGCGGCCCTCGAGCATGCGTGCCGCGCCGGCGAAGAACCGCAATTGGTCGACGAGCGGCGGGATCTCGTCGGCCGCCATCAGCGCCTTTGGCTTGCCGGTACTGCGGCATTCGGCGTCGATGAACCGCCCGGCGTCGGCCTCGATCGCGTCGGCGATGCGCAGCAATGCGCGGCCGCGGTCCGACGGCGTCGTTGCGGCCCAGCCTTCGAAGGCCGCTCGTGCCGCGCCGACCGCATCGTCCACGTCGGCCGCGCCCGACTTCGCAGCGGCGCCGTACTCCGTGCCCGTACATGGGTCGACGAGTGGCGTCGTCTCGCCGTCGTGCGCATCCACGACTTTGCCGTTGACGAAATTCGAGACCTTGTCCATGTGGCACCTCCTGGGACATAGAACGTAGTATTCGCAGGTGGACCGCCGCCAGGGCCATCACATCGTCGTCGAAACGCCTTCGAACGACGATATTCGCAACGAAGCGCTCCTGGACGGCCGATCCCTCGCAATCATCCGCGAGCTCCAGATCGACGGCCGCCGCCCGTACACGGCGATCGCGAAGACCGTCGGGCTCTCCGAGGCCGCGGTGCGCCAGCGCGTGCAACGACTGCTCGACGCGGGCGTGATGCAGATCGTCGCGGTCACCGACCCGTTGCGCGTGGGGCTGCACCGCCAGGCGATGATCGGCATCCGCGTCGACGGCGACGTGCGCGAGCTCGCAGCAAAGCTCGCGGCGAGCAACGAGATCGACTACGTCGTCATCTGCTCGGGCGCGTACGACCTTCTGGTCGAGCTGACCGCGAGAGATGACGAGCACCTCCTCGACGTGATCAACGGCCAGATCCGGGCGATCCCCGGCGTCCGCTCGACCGACGCGTTCGTGTACCTCCGGCTCGAGAAGCAGACCTACTCCTGGGGAACTTGATGGGCACTCTTTCCGATACTGCACGCCGGCATCTCTGGATGCACTTCACGCGCATGGCCGGCGACCACGACGTCCCGGTCATCGTGCGCGGCGAGGGCGCGTGGGTCTACGACGACCGCGGCAAGCGGTATCTCGACGGGCTCGCCGGACTGTTCGTCACGCAGGTCGGCCACGGCCGTACCGAGCTCGCCGAAGCCATGGCCAAGCAGGCAAGTGAGCTCGCGTACTTCCCGGTGTGGAGCTACGCACACCCGCGTGCGGTCGAGCTTGCCGAGCGGCTCGCCGACCTCGCGCCCGGCGACCTCGAGCGCGTGTTCTTCACGACGGGCGGCAGCGAGGCAGTGGAATCCGCGTGGAAGCTGGCGCGGCAGTACTTCCAGGCCACGGGCCAGCCTCGCCGCTACAAGGTGTTGAGCCGGTACATCGCGTATCACGGCACGACGATGGGCGCGCTGTCGCTCACCGGCGTACCGGCGATCAAGGCGCCCTTCGAGCCGCTCGTCCCCGGCGCCGTGAAGGTGCCGAACACCAACCCGTACCGGCCGCCCCCCATCGATCCCGCAGAAGCCATCGCGCTCGCCATCGAGATCGAGGGACCGGAGTCCGTGGCCGCGGTGTTCCTCGAACCGGTGCAGAACTCGGGCGGCTGCTTCCCGCCGCCGCCCGGCTATTTCCAACGGGTGCGCGAGATCTGCGACGAGTACGGCGTACTGCTCGTGTCCGACGAAGTGTTCTGCGCGTTCGGTCGCCTCGGCCATTGGTTCGGCTCGGAGCGCTACGACTACCTGCCCGACATCATCACGATGGCGAAGGGGCTCACGTCCGGCTACTCGCCGGTCGGCGGCCTGATCGCCCGGCCGTACCTCGTGGAGCCATTCCTGCGCGACACGCACATGTTCCTGCACGGCATCACCTTCGGCGGTCATCCGGTGAGCTGCGCGGTCGCGCTCGCGAACCTTGATCTCATGGAACGCGAAGGCTTGCTGCAACATGTGCGCGCGAACGAGGACGCGTTCCGCGCGACGCTCGAGCGGCTCCACGATCTTCCGATCGTCGGTGACGTCCGCGGCGACGGCTACTTCTACGGCATCGAGTTGGTGAAGGACAAAGCCAGCCGCGAGACGTTCGACCACGACGAAGCCGAGCGACTGCTGCGCGGGTTCATCTCGCCGGCGCTTTACGAAGCAGGGCTCATCTGTCGGACGGATGACCGTGGCGAGCCCGTCGTGCAGCTCGCGCCGCCGCTGATCGTCGGCCAAGCGGAGTTCGACTACATGGAGCAGGTGCTGCGTGGGGTCCTGACCGAGGCCTGGAGGCGTGTGTAGGGTGCGAAAACGCGCCCTCACACCACGCCCGACAGGGGCTACGCGATGACCGAACAACACGCGCCGGTGGAGGTCGGCCTGTACGGCGTGACCAAGAGTTTCGGCAACGTCGTCGCGGTCGACAACGTGACGATCGAGGTCGCCCACGGCGAGTTCTTCTCGCTGCTCGGCCCCTCCGGCTGCGGCAAGACCACGTCGTTGCGCATGATCGCCGGCTTCGAGGAGCCCGAATCCGGACGCGTCACGCTCACCGGTCGCGACATCGTGGGTGTCCCGCCGTACAAGCGCAACGTCAACACGGTGTTCCAGTCGTACGCGCTGTTCCCGCACCTCACCGTGTTCGACAACGTCGCGTTCGGTCTCCGGCGAAAGAAGGTGGCGAAGCACGAAGCACGCGACCGCGTGCAGCAGTATCTGCGGCTCGTGCAACTCGAGGGTTACGACGATCGCCGCCCCCAGCAGCTCTCCGGAGGCCAGCAGCAACGCGTCGCACTTGCCCGCGCGCTCGTGAACCAGCCCGCGGTCCTCCTGCTCGACGAGCCGCTTGGCGCCCTCGACCTCAAATTGCGCAAGCAGATGCAGCTCGAGCTCATGCGCATCCAGCGTGAGGTCGGTGTGACGTTCATCTATGTGACACACGACCAGGAGGAGGCGCTCGTGATGAGTGACCGCCTCGCGGTGATGTCATACGGGCACGTCGAGCAGATCGGCTATCCCGAAGACATCTACGAACGACCGGCCACACGGTTCGTCGCCGGCTTCATCGGCACGTCGAACATCGTCGAAACCGAGGTCACCGGACGCAACGGCGAATGGCTCGAGGTGTCGGCTCCTCCGGGCGACCGCGTGCTCGTGGGGGCGCCGCCCGACCGCGCGTTGCGCATCGGTGACCGGCTCGCCTTCACGGTCCGGCCCGAGAAGCTCCGGGTCGTGCCGGTCGACGAGCGCGTCGCAGACGGCATGTGCACCGCGGTGGGCACAGTGGTCGACGTCGTGTACCAGGGCGTCTCGACGCAGCTCGTCGTGCGCACCGACGAGGGCACCACACTCGTCGCGTTCCGGCAGAACAGCGAACGCGTGAGCGACGCGGGGACGCCCGGTACCCGCGCCCGCCTCGTGTGGGATCCCGAGTTCAATGTCGTGCTCACCGATGAGGCGAGCCTCGATGCCGACCGGGCGCTGACACGACCCCGAGCACCCATAGAGAAGGAGCTGACCGGATGACCGATCCCGACCGCGTTTCCGTGGCTTTCATCTGGGACACCGCGTCGCCCCATTTCAGCCGGCGCACGTTCATGAAGACGATGGGCTTCGTCGCCGCGGCCGGCTTCGCGGCCGCGTGCGGGAGCAGCAGCAAGTCGACGAAGACCACCGGCACGACGCCACCCCCTGACTACTCGAAAGAGCCCAAGTCCCTGAACTTCTACAACTGGACTGACTACATCGCCACGGACACGATCCCGAACTTCCAGAGGGAGACGGGGATCAAGGTCACCTACGACAACTACAGCTCCAACGACGAGCTGTTCGCCAAGCTGCGCACGGGCGCCAACGGCTTCGACCTCGTCGTGCCGACCGACCTGACGCTCGTGAAGATGAAGCACGCCGGCATCCTGCAGAAGCTGGACTTGTCGCAGATCACCAACATCGACAACCTCGACCCGCGATTCCGCAACGCCGCGTACGACCCCGGGAACCAGTACTCGATCCCGTGGCAATGGGGCACGACCGGAATCGGCTACGACAAGACCAAGGTCGGCGGAACGGTCACGGACTGGGACGCGTTCGACCTCCCTGCGGTGCGCGGCAAGAGCTCGCTCCTGGACGAGGCTCGCGACGCGTTCGGGCTCGCCCTCTTCGCGCTCCATCGCGACCCGAACTCCTTGGACGACAAGGACCTCGACGACGCGGAGAAGTACCTGATCGACCTCAAGAAGAAGATCAAGTCGATCACCTCGGACTACCAGGACCCATTGAAGAACGGTGAGCTGATCCTCTCCCATGCGTACTCGGGCGACGTGTTCCAGATCCAGGCCGACAACAAGAAGGTGGAATACGTCATCCCCGCGTCCGGGGGCTTTTCGTGGGTCGACTCGATGGCGATCCCGAAGGGCGCGCCGCACCCGGGGAACGCCCTCAAGTTCATGAACTACATGCTGGAGCCCAAGGTGGGCGCGGCGCTGACGAACTTCGTGCAGTACGGAAGCCCCAACAAGGCTGCCGAGCCGTACATCAGCAAGGACATCCTCGGCAACCCGCTGATCTACCCGCCGCCCGACGTGCTCGCGAAGCTCCCCTTCGCCAAGGACCTCGGCGAGGACGAGATCAAGTACGCCGACCGTTGGACGAAGGTCAAGACCGCTTGAGCACGTCGGGGGCGGAGCGGCCACGCGCCACGGACGCCGCAGAGACGGCCCGCCTCCGGCGCCTGCCGGATTGGCTGAAGGGCAATGTGCTGCTCCTCCCGAGGACGGTCTGGTTCGGGCTGCTGCTC
>DASQHW010000608.1:0-1936 GCA_035631895.1 Acidimicrobiia bacterium
CCTCGACCAACTCGTCGCGCTTCGGCATGGCGAGGTAGATGACGCCGTACACCAGGACGGCTCCGAGCGTCGCGAGCGGCGTCACGATCCAGAGGTTCCACCCCTGATCGCGCGCGACGCGGACGGTGCCCGACACCATGAGCCACAGGAACGCGATCTCGATGAGGTACTTCCAGCCCAGGTCCATCAGCTGGTCGTACCGGAGCCGCGGCAGGGTGGCGCGGACCCACACGGTGCAGAACAGCAGGACGATGAGCTTCAGGAAGAACCAGAACACGGGCATGATCCACGCGTTGAACCACCCGAGGCGGGGCAACCCGGGCAGCGCGGGACCCGCCGGGCCACCGAGGAACAACGTGACCGCGATCGCCGACATCGTGATGAGATTCATGAACTCCGCGAGGTAGAAGATCGCGAAGCGGATGCCGGTGTACTCGGTGTGGAAGCCGCCGACGAGCTCCTGCTCGGCCTCGACGAGGTCGAACGGCGGATGGTTCGTCTCGGCCACTGCCGCGATCAGGAAGATCGCGAACGAGATGATCGCCGGGAACACGAACCAGTGCACGATCGGCCAGTTGCCCGGCGAGCCGCTCCAATGGCCGGTCCACGCCTGCAGCGACACGATGTCGCGCGTCGACAGGGTGCCCGGGTGGGCCTGGCCACCACTCGTCGCGCCACCCGTCTGCAGCAGCACGCCGACGATCGACAGGCCAAGCGCGGCTTCGTAGCTCAACAGCTGGGCCGACGCGCGAACCGAGCCGAGCAACGGGTACTTGGACCCGGAGGACCACCCCGCGAGCATCACGCCGTACAGCCCGAGGCCCGACATTGCGAGCAGGAACAGGATGCCGATCGGGAAATCGGCGAGCTGGAGGAACGTGCGGTGGCCGGCAATGGTGACCGCGCCCCCGATAGGGACGATCGCGAACGCGAGGAAGGCGGGAAGCGCGGACATGTACGGCGCGAGCCGGAACACCCAGCGGTCGGCCGACTCCGGCATGGACTGCTCCTTGAAGAACAGCTTCACCGCGTCGGCAAGTGACTGAAGCAGGCCGTACGGACCCGCGCGCTCGGGACCGACCCGGTTCTGCATGTCGGCGATCACCTTGCGCAGGAACCAGATGTACATCATCACGGCGAGGAGCAACATCACGAAGATCACGAGCGTCTTGCCGATCACGATCAGCACGACCGTCGTGTCGATGCCGTTCGAGAACAGCGGGTCGCCGGCGCCGAGCACGCTCACTTCAGCGTCTCCACCCGGAGATCGGTGACTGCCGCAGTCGCGTCGATGAGATCGGCCGGGCCCGGCCCGCTCTGGGTGAAGGCCAGGAACGCGAGACCGGCGGCCGTGGTTGCATCACCGCGGAGCTCGAGCACCAGCGAGCCGCGATTGGTCGTCGCACGCACGTCGTCGCCGTCGCGCACACCGATGCGGTCGCGGTCCGCCGGGTTCACGAGCAGGATCGGATCGGTCGCGAGCGCTGCGATGGACGGCGATCGCACGACCATGTCGCCCTTGTCGTAGAGCTTGCGTGCCGCCACGAGGCGCAGAGCGTACGCATCACGCGGCGGGACCGCGTGACCGTCGGGGGCGGGTGTCCATCGGTACATGTCGGGCGCAGCGGCGGTGAGCTCCTGCGCGTCCGACACGGCCTGCTCGACGACGGCTGCCTCGTCGGTCTCGTCACCCACTGGTTCCACGGCCGGCTTCACCGTGGTCGTGGCGCCTGTACCGGTGGCCTCGAGGACGTCGGTGAGTCGTGTCGCCGTCAGCCCTTCGTCGGGGATCGAGCCGGGGATGATCGGCTCCCACGACGCGTCGGTGACCGGAATGCGCCGGGGTGACAGCACGAGCTCGTCGCGGTGCTCGGCCAGCGGGAGCACGACGCCGTCGCGCGCCCGGACGATCAACGACGCGTCCACACCGGCGTGC
>DASQHW010000609.1:0-2437 GCA_035631895.1 Acidimicrobiia bacterium
GGCCGCCGCAATGGTTCGGGGCGCGCCTCGCCGACGCGGTGCGTACCGGTGAGGTGCCGGAAGGGAGGGTGGACGACAAGGTCCGTCGGGTGCTCACGCTCCTCGACCGCACCGGGCGACTCGACGACGAAGCGCCTCACGATGAGGAATGCACCGACGATCCCGTCGACCGTGCGATCGCTCGCCGTGCCGCGCAGGAGAGCTTCGTTCTGCTCCAGAACGATGCCGGCGCACTCCCGATCGGCGAAGGGGTCCGCACGGTTGCCGTCATCGGTCCCAACGCCGACGCGACGGTGATTCAAGGCGGCGGGAGCGCGCGCGTGACGCCGCACCCACCGGTGTCGCCACTCGGCGGTCTGCGTGCGCGCTTCGAACCTGCGGGCATCGATGTCGTGCACGAGCGCGGCTGCTACAGCTTCAAACGCACCCCGGTGCTCGACGAGCGCGTGCTGCAGGCGCCGTTGCGCGTCGAGTACTTCGCCGGTCGCGAACGCGCCGGCGAGCCCGTGTACACGGAGGCGTCGGCACACGGGCTGTTCACGTACATCGGTCCCGTCGGTCACGGCGTCCCGAGCGAGTTCTCGATGCGCGTGACCGGCACGGTCGTCGCGCCCGAGAGCGGTGAGTGGATGTTCACGCTGGTGCAGGTCGGGCGGGCGCGCCTGCTGCTCGACGGTGATGTCATCGTCGACAACTGGAATCCGACCGGCCGCAGCGATGCGTTCATGGGTTTCGGGAGCCGGGAAGCGGAAGGCACAGTGGCGCTGAAGATGGGTGAGCGGCACGAGCTGGAGGTGCAGTTCGTGCCGCCTGGCGGTCTCGGCGGCCTCGAGATCGGGTGCCGTCCTCCTGCGCCGCCCGACCTGATGGAGCGCGCGGTCGCGCTGGCGCGTCGCGCCGATGCCGTCGTGTGTGTTGTCGGGACCGACAACGACTGGGAGACCGAAGGCCACGACCGTGCGTCGATGGCGTTGCCGCCGCCCCAGGACGATCTCGTGCGCGCGGTCGCGGCGGCGAACGCGCGGACGGTCGTGGTGCTCAACGCCGCCTCGCCCGTCGAGACGCCGTGGAGCCGGGAGGTTGCGTCGATCCTCCAGGCGTGGTTCCCGGGAGAGGAATGGGGCAACGCGCTGGCCGACATCCTGAGCGGCGACGTGTCACCGTCGGGCAAGCTGCCGACGACGTTCCCGGTCCGGCTCCAGGACACCCCGGCATTCACGAGCTATCCGGGCGAGCGGGGACAGGTGCACTACGGCGAGGGCGTGTTCGTCGGCTACCGCTGGTATGACGCGCGCGACATCGAGCCACGCTTCCCGTTCGGTCACGGGCTTTCGTACACGACGTTCGAGCTCGGGGAGCCCGCATGGGACGGTGTGGCCGTGCGCCTGCGCATCACGAACACCGGAGCACTGCGAGGCGCGGAAGTCGTGCAGTGCTACGTGCATGATGTCGAGTCGTCGGTGGCTCGGCCGCCGCAGGAGCTGAAGGCGTTCGTGAAGATCTGTCTCGATCCAGGCGAATCGCAGGAAGTCGCGCTGCCGCTCGATGACCGCGCGTTTGCGTTCTGGGACACCGCGGCGCACGGCTGGACCGTCGAGGCCGGTGAGTTCGAATTGCGCGTCGGCACATCGTCGCGCGACATCCGGCACGTCCTCACGGTCACGAGATGACTGTGCCGACCCTCACGGTTGGTCTCGCCAATTTCGGCGCGACGTTCGCGTCGGGGGAGTGGCGACGCTTCCTCGATCTCGCGCGCGCCGCCGACGATGCCGGCATCGACCGCATTGTGCTCGTCGACCACGTGGTGATGGGGCCGCACACCGAGAACTATCAGTGGGGCAGGTTTCCCGTACCGCCGGACGCGCCGTGGTTGGAACCACTCACGATGCTGAGTGCGATCGCGGCGGTCACCACACAGGTACGGCTCGCGACCGGCATACTCATCGTGCCGTTGCGTCCCGCGGCTCTGCTCGCCAAGCAGGTCGCGACGCTCGATCAGATGTCGGGTGGGCGCGTCGACCTCGGTGTCGGCACAGGCTGGCAGCGCGAGGAGTACGACGCGCAAGGCCTGTCCTTCGCCCGGCGCGGCCAGTTGCTCACAGATACTCTCGCCGCCTGCCGGGTGCTGTGGCGTGACACGCCTGCCAACTTCAGCTCTCCGACGGTGGCCTTCCGCGAGACATATCTCGAGCCGAAGCCGTTGCAGCCCGGCGGCGTGCCCCTGTGGATCGCAGGCACGCTGCACAGCCGCAACCTTGACCGTGTCGTGCGGTTCGGAGACGCCTGGATCCCGATCATGGGTGAGACCGTCGAAGGCATCGGCGCGGGTGTGCAGCAGATACGCGACGCGTTGGTCGCCGCGCACCGCGACCCGTCGTCGTTCCAGGTGCAGGCGCCGTTGCGGATCGAGAAGGGCGAGAACGGCCGGCCCGATCTC
>DASQHW010000610.1:0-2918 GCA_035631895.1 Acidimicrobiia bacterium
CCGTGCGTGGAGGGATAGGTCACCATCAACGCGCCGAGCCGGTCGGCGTGCTCGACGGCCTTGTGCTTGAGGTCGTCGAGGTCCACGTTGCCCTGGTCGTCGCACGCGACCACGACCACTCGCATGCCTGCCATCGCCGCCGACGCCGCGTTCGTGCCGTGCGCGGACGCCGGGATGAGGCACACGTCGCGGCCCGCGCGTCCCTGTGACTCGTGGTACTTGCGGATCGCGAGAAGCCCTGCGTACTCACCTTGCGAACCGGCGTTCGGTTGCAACGACACCGCGTCGTAGCCGGTGATCTCGGCGAGCCAGCGCTCGAGGTCCGCGAACAGCTGGAGATATCCGGCGCACTGCTCGACGGGCGCGAACGGATGCATGCGCGCCCACTCAGGCCACGTGATCGGCTCCATCTCGGCGGTGGCGTTGAGCTTCATCGTGCACGAGCCGAGTGGGATCATCGTGCGGTCGAGGGCAAGGTCGCGGTCGGCGAGCCGGCGGAGGTACCGCAGCATCTGGTGTTCCGAGCGATGGGACGTGAACGCCGGATGCGTCATGTACGCCGACGCGCGCCGGAGCTCGCGCGGGATCGCGTCCGCGGCCGCCGCGTCGATCGCCCCGACGCCGAACGCGTCCGCAACGTCTCGGATGATGGCCTCGGTCGTCGTCTCGTCGAGGGCGATGCCGAGCGTGTCGGCGTCGACCTCGCGGAGGTTGATCCGGCGCGTCCGGGCCGCGGCCGCGATCTCTGCGGCCCGGCCGGGCACCCGAACCGTGCAGGTGTCGAAGAACGCGTCGTGCACCACCTCGATGCCACCGGCGCGGAGCGTCGAGGCGAGCCGTGCCGCGAGCCCGTGCACGCGTTGCGCGATCGCGCGCAGGCCCTCCGCGCCGTGGTAGGTGCCGTAAAGGCCGGCGATCACCGCGAGGAGCACCTGCGCGGTGCAGATGTTGCTCGTCGCCTTCTCGCGGCGGATGTGCTGCTCGCGTGTCTGCAACGCGAGCCGGAAGGCGGTACGCCCCTTGGCGTCGACCGACACGCCGACGAGCCGCCCCGGGAGCGTGCGCCGGTACTCGTTGCGCGTCGCGATGTATGCAGCGTGCGGACCGCCGAAGCCGAGCGGCACGCCGAACCGCTGCGAGGTGCCGACCACGACGTCGGCGTCCATCTCGCCCGGCGGCACCACGAGTGTGAGCGCGAGCAGGTCGGCGGCGACACACACGAGCGCGCCGTTCGCGTGTGCGCGTTCGATCACCGGACGCGCGTCGCGCAGCCGCCCGCTGCTCCCCGGATACTGGACGAGCACGCCGAAACAACCGTCAACCGTGGAGTCGCCGTACGGGTCGCCGACGACGACGTGGATGCCGAGCGGCTCCGCACGGGTGCGGACGACGTCGATCGTCTGCGGATGACAGTCGCCGTCGACCAGGAACACGTCCTTGCCGCCCGCGCCGTTGAGGCGGTGCAGCATCGTCATGGCCTCGGCCGCGGCCGTGCCTTCGTCGAGCAGCGACGCGTTCGCCAGCTCCATGCCGGTGAGATCGCTGACCATCGTCTGGAAGTTGATGAGGGCCTCGAGCCGGCCCTGGCTGATCTCCGGCTGGTACGGGGTGTACGCCGTGTACCACGCGGGGTTCTCCAACACGTTGCGCTGGATCACCGGAGGCGTGATCGTGTCGTGATAGCCGAGGCCGAGCAGCGAGGTGAACACCTCGTTCCGTGCGGCCAGCCTGCGCATCCTCGCCAGCGCGTCGCGTTCGGACACGGGCGCGTCGAGCGCGAGCGCCTCACGGTCGTGGATGGCGCCGGGCACCGCGGCATCGATCAACGTGTCCAGCGAGTCGTATCCGATCTCGGCGAGCATCGCTGCCTGCTCGTCGTCGTTCGGGCCGATGTGCCGCTGCGCGAATTCTGCGTCTGCCATCGGGATCCCTCTCGTTCCGCGGTTCGGGTCGGGCCCCGGCGGGCCCCTTCTCCCCCTCTGTCCGCGAACCTGAGAGCTTCACGCCCGATGCACCTGCGTCGGCCGCTTTCCCCGTCGGTGAGCCCGCGCCCGGCAGACGCGGCCTTCTCTCCAGAGTTGCCTGACTCCGACGGTTCGGGTGCCTGAGAGGTTCCGGGGAGGGTTGCTCCTTCGGCGCCCGGCCCGCCACCACGCAGGAAGCGGGACCGGATCTCTCCCGTCAGAGGTCGAACGGCTATGTGAACTCGACGATAGCGGCTCCCACTGCGCGAAGCTGACGCCGATGGATGACAGCGACGCGGCCCTCGACGAAGAACACGATCACGACCACGATGGTTACGACGACGACGACGCCGAGCAGGAGCTGGCCGAGCGCGACGTCGAGCGCATGGGCGCGGCCCTGGCCGCGCTCGACGACGATGCGTTGCGTCACGCGCTCGGTGGCATCAGCGAGAAGTCGCGGGGCGAGATCGCCGGCCAGCTCAACCTGCCGAGGGCGACCATGCACCTCGGCGACGCGCTGATCCCGCTGGTGCGGCGCAAACTCCGGGTCGCGAACCCGGAGCGCCAGCTGCAGGTGACGTTCGCGCTCGTCGAGCGTGTGAACGACGCGACGGTCGCGGCACTCGGCGACCGCGCCGACGACCCGAGCCGCGACGACCTCCTCGAGGTGCTCCCGGCCATCATCGAGCAACACGGCACGCCCTTGGTGACGGCGCTGCTCGCGGGGTATGCGGCGAGCGACGCCGAGTGCCGGCCGGTCATGCGGGAGCTGCTCGAGACCGACGAACGGTTCGTGATCGGTGAGCCGGTCGCCGTCGAGGAGCCGGCGAGCGCAGGTGTCACGGACGCGCCCGCCGTCGACGAGGCCGAGCTGGCGGCCAAGCGGGAGCAGCGGCGCGCGGCGAAGGATGCGAAGCGCGCAGCCGAGACCCGAGAGCGCGAGGCCCGCGCGAC
>DASQHW010000611.1:0-5648 GCA_035631895.1 Acidimicrobiia bacterium
TGCGCACCGCAGTCACGATGTTGAGGACGCTGACGCGCCATGCGGAGAATGCGACGACGAGGAACGTCAACAGCACGCCCATCGTGTACGCGATCAGCACGCTCTGCCACCTGACGCTGTACTGAATGGTGAGCGACTCGCTTGCGAACGCGTGGCCGATGCCGGCGACCATGCCGAGGGACACACCGACACCGAGCAGTGCACCGACTGCGGCGGCGAGCAGGTCGTACGCGGCGCCCTCGAACAGGAAGGTCTGCACGAGATGGCCGCGCTGCGTGCCGATCGCCCGGGCGACCCCCATCTCGGTACGCCGCTCGGCGGCGAGCATCACGAAGATCAGGAAGATCAACAAGATGCCGGCTGCGATCGAGAAGCTTCCGAATGTGCTGAACATCGACATGAAGGCGCTGCCCGACTTGTCTGCCGCCTTCAGCCCGTCCTGCTTGAGGGGCTGTGCCTGGAGGCCGAGCGGATCCAGTGTGGTGGCGAGGGCACGGGTCACCGCGTCGGTATGCGAGACACCACTCGACTCGCCCCCGCGGTTGGACAACAGGATCGCATCGACCTTGCCGACCGCACCGATCGCGCGCTGCACGTGCGCGAGGGGCAGCAACATCGCCGAGGAGTCGGTGCCCGCGCCCCGGTACCTCACGACATCGGCGATGCGCAGAGGAAACACACGACCCGCGACGAGGACCGCGATCGTGTCGCCCCGTCGCGCGCCCAGGGCGTTCGCTGCTGCACCGTTGAAGAACACCGACCCCGGCGCCAGTGCCCCGAGCTGCGCCGTACGCCCGTCGCTTCCGGTGATCGTTCCGAAGCCCGCGAGACGGGCCGGGTCGGGGGCAAAGAGCTTCACGCGGGGCTCGGTCTGGCGTGACGTCTCGTCCTGCACCGCAACCGTGCGGACGATCGCCGGCATCACGCCGTCCACGAGACCGCTGTCACGAGCGGCTCGATCGACGTTCGCGGTCACCCGCTGGTCGAAGAGCTGCACCGCGGCGGTACCGGTGGTCGCCGCGTTGCCGACATCCGGCATGGTGCCCTTCACGGTGATCCACTCGTCGCTGTTGCCGAGCGTTGACAGGACGCCGGATCGCACCGACCGGCCCATCGTGTCGCCGGTGCCGAGCGCCGCGGCGATGATCGTGGTCGCGAGCATGGGACCTACGACGATCAACGCGCTGCGGCCGGCGCGGCGGCCGATGTTGCGGACACCGAGACGGAAGAACACGAGATTGCGCACTGCCAGCGCGGCGATCAGCGCAATGCCGAGCCCCACGAGCACGGACAAGATGACGGTGAGGGCACCGACCGGGATGCCGAAGACCGAGTGCATGGGTTCACCTCGTCATCTCGCGTGCACCGGCTGGTCGGCGTACGCGACCTCGTAGCGTTCGCGTCCGGGCGGGGCGCGGAAGAGCGTCGTGAAGCGACCGAGAGTCTCGGCATAGAACGGCTGCGCGTCGGGTTCCACCGCAGCTTGTGCCTCGGTGTCCCAGAGCGACAACAGCGCGCCCTTTCCTTCCGGCGTCGTGAGCACGAAGACACCGCGGTAGCCGGGCAGCTCCTCCAGCTGAGGCGCGACCTCGGTCTCGAACTGCGCGAGCGCCGCGGCCATGCTGGTCCGCACCGTGTCGATCTCAAGCAGCGTCAGTCGCGCGTACATTCCTCGCCTCCATCAGTTGTTCCTCGACGATGCTTCCATCGAGCATCCGGACGATGCGGTCCATGCGGCGTCCAACGGCGATGTCATGGGTGACCACGACGAACGTCAAGCCGCGTGCTTCGTTGAGCCGGCGCATCAACGCGACGGTCTCGTCGGCGCCTTCGCTGTCGAGATCACCGGTCGGTTCGTCGGCCCAGACGATCGCCGGCTCGTTCACGAGCGCACGCGCAATGGTGACACGCTGACGCTGACCTCCCGACAGCTCGTCGGGGACGTGCCGCGCACGTTCCTCGAGCCCGACCAGCGCAAGAGCTTGCAGCGCTCGTTGTCGTGCAGCGCGGAGCGGCACCCTCGCAACGAGCAGCGGCAGCTCGACGTTCTCGACCGCCGTCAGGACCGGCATGAGGTTGTAGAACTGGAACACGAAGCCCATCCGCCGAGCGCGATAGTCCGTCCGCTCGTGGTCCGACATCGACGCGAGCGAACGACCCTCGATGTGCACGTCGCCGTCGTCGATCGCGTCGAGGCCCGACAGGCAGTTCAGCAGCGTGGTCTTGCCGCAGCCGCTCGGGCCCATGATCGCCACCATCTCGCCGCGGGTCACGCGTAGATCGACGCCTTGCAGCGCATCGACCTGCACGGAGCCGGTGTCGTAGGTCTTGCGCACGCCGTGTGCTTCGACGATCAGTTCCTCGCTCACTGGCCGACCTCCGGTGTCATTCCCGTACAGCCTGTTCCGCGTGAGTGGTCGCGGCGTCGGGCCCAACGATGGAGCCCCCAGGGGTCTTCTGTCCTTTGCTCGGAACACCCACTCGCCGTGTTCCCGTAGGTGTCATCCGGTGCGTTGGCGAGTACCCTCCAAGGAGCTGTGGAACATGTCGCGGGACACGATCTGACCGATGAGCTGCTCATCAGCGTCATCGACGCGGCCCCGGACGGCATGGTGGTGGTCGACGACACGGGCACGATCGAATTCGCGAACCCCATGGCCGCACAGCTCTTCGACTACCCACCGGAGGAGCTCGTCGGCCGGCCGGTGGAGATCCTCCTCCCGGAGTCGCTGCGGTCGGGGCATGTCGCGCACCGTCAGGGCTATACGCGCCACCCGCGTACGCGTGCGATGGGCTCGGGGCTCGACCTGCACGGCCGTCGCCGGTCGGGTGAGGAGTTCCCGGTCGAGATCGCGTTGAGCCCCGTACGGTCGGGCTCGCGCACATTTGTCATCGCCATCGTGCGCGATGTCTCAGAACGTCGAGCCATCGCCGACGAGCTCATCCGTGCCCACGAGCAACTTGCGCTCGTCGATGACCGCGAGCGGATCGCGCGCGACCTGCACGACACGGTGATCCAGCGGCTGTTCGCAGTCGGCCTGTCACTCCAGGGCGCGATCGCCAGGACCTCGGAGGCCAACACGGCCGAGCGGGTCGAAGCCGCGATCAACGAGATCGACGGCACCATTCGTGACATCCGAACCTCGATCTTCAGCCTGCACGCGCGCCGCATGCCGACAGCGGGACTGCGGGACGACGTGCTCGCGACGACCCGGGAAGCCGCACGCGCGTTGGGCTTCGAACCACGCGTGGTGTTCGTCGGCCCCGTCGACTCCGCGACACCGGCGGCTGTGCGTGACCAGCTCGTGCCGACGCTACGAGAAGCGCTCTCCAACGTGGTGAAGCACGCCTCGGCGACCGCCGTGACGATCTCGGTCGGCCTCACCGCCGATGCCGTGTCGCTGCAGGTGGTCGATGACGGTACCGGAGTGCTCGCCGACGGCATCCACGGTGGCCGTGGTGTCGGGAACATGACCGAGCGCGCACTCGTCTTGGGTGGCCACTGCGAGCTACGTCCGGGTGAGGGCGGTGGCACGCTGCTCGAGTGGCGTGTACCCCTGAAGTCGCGCTCCTGAGGACGACGCCCGATTCACGACTGCCGCGCAGCGAGACGCGCCGACCGAGGGCGAGGTGCGGCGAGCCGTACGAGAGTGAGCAACAGCACCACCGCGAGCATCGCGTCACAGACGAGCACGAACACCGGTTGGCGCGTGTCGGTCCCCGCGGTCAGCGCGTGCAGCGTCGCCGTGAAGAACAGGACGTAGCTCGACAGGTGCACGGCGTGCCAGATGCGGCGCGGGAGCCACTTCATCAGCAACGACGTGGCTTCGATGGCCACGAGCACCCAGAGAGAGATGACACCCCACGCGACCGCGACCGGACGCCAATGCGACGCGAACGGCACGAGGACATCGGCCCTGCCGAAATGCACGTACGAATCGGCGACGAGCGCCGCGACGTGCACGCCCGTGAACATCACCGCGGTCCCACCGAGGAAGCGGTGCAGGTCGGTCAGCCACTTCGGGCTCGGGCGCCGATCGAAGACGCGTGTCGACAGGAGCAGCCCCCAGAGCACCGCGGCGGCCAGCAGGGCCCAGGCAACGATGCCGCTCGAGCGCGCGAGGTACCACCAGGTGTGCGAATGCGAAGCCGTCATGCTGCGCACGCCGCGAGCCGTGGGTCGAGCTCGAGGTTCCCGGACTCGTCGACGGTCCCGACCAGCGCGGCGAGCGGGGAGGCCGCGCCGGGCTCGAGACCGCCGACGAGCACGGCCTTGGTGACGACTTCCGCCCACCAGCCGTCGTTCGCGACCGCGGTGACGGTCGCGTGCCGAGAACTTGCCGGCCTCCCGGTCGCCGGCGCGATGAGGTGATGCGCCTCGCCGTCGGCGGTCTGCCAGCGCCGCCGCACCCTGCTGCTCGTCGCCACTGCACCGTCGGCGATACCGAAGCGGAACAGCTCGACGCCTGCGCGCGCGGGGTCTTCCACGGCAACGCTCCAGACGTCACCGTTGGCCGGCTCACCGCGCACGCGCAGGTCGCCGCCGAGGTTGACGAGCGCACCGGCGGCACCCGCCTCGAGCAGCTCTGCCGTGACGATGTCGGCGGCGAGCCCCTTCCCGATGCCACCGGGGTCGAGCTCGACGCCGGGGGGAAGCGTGACGGTGGCGAGTCCTGGATCGCACTCGATGCCGGCGCATCCCGGTGCCGGAGCCTCGCGGCCGCGCACCGCGGAGGTGATGGCGTGCGCGGGTACCTCTGCGAAGTCGCGGTCGTAGCCCTGCGTCCGCAGCGCGGAGAGCACGGTCGGATCGAACAGTCCCGCCGTGCGCTCCCAACCCTCGATCGCACGGAGGACGAGCTCGATCGTGTCGCCGGACACGACCACGTGCTGGCCCGGCATCGCGTTCAGGCGGCTGACCTCGCTGTCGGGCCGGAAACGGCTCCAGCGCCGTTCGAGCTGTTCCACGCGAGCGATCGCATCGTCGAGCAGTGCGGCCGGACCGCCGACGACGACAATCTGCGCGTCGGTGCCCATCGCATGGAAGCGACGTTCAGCTTGCATGACTCGTCGTGGTCGCGGGTGCCGGCGCGGCCACCGCGACGACGCGAGGCGGTGCGATCGCCGGAGCCGCCTGCACGACGGGCGTGGCAATTGTGTTTGCAACGGAACGAACCGGAGCGGGTGCGTTCGTTGCAAACGTGTGCCGTACGGGGACGGTCGGCACCGATGCAGGGACAGACGGCGGGATGGGGGGCGTCGGCGCGGTGTGCGGTGGTGCCGCAGCCGCGTGAGACTTCGGCACCGCATACGCGATGCGGGCGGGTGCGGGACGGATGGCCGACGCAGCCACGCGCGCGCTGTTCGCCGCGGACGCCATCATCCCCGCCAGCCCGATCGTTGCCGACACCGCCAGACTGCCCGCGAGGACACGTGAAGCTCCGGCGGGGTGGCCACGTTTGCGGCGACGCGCCGGATTGGCCGCGGTTCGCTCAGTCATCGCGTTCCGCAGCGTTCGTTGCGGCGCCGTCGAGTTCCTTCTCCTTCGGCGTGCTGGCCGGGCTGGCCGTACTGTGTGCGACCGGCGGTGCAGACGCAGCCGGGGTCACGACCGGTACGGACATGTTCCGCCCGCTGATGGTCGGCGT
>DASQHW010000612.1:0-5071 GCA_035631895.1 Acidimicrobiia bacterium
CCTTCGTCCGCGATCGCACTGATCCATCGCCCCCGGCTCGTCCTGCTCGACGAGCCGACGACCGGCGCCGACGTGCAAACCCGCGCACAGTTGTTGCGCACCGTGCGCGCGCTCGCCGACGAAGGCACTGCCGTCGTGTACTCGACGCACTACCTGCCGGAGATCGAGTCATTGGCGGCGGACGTCGCGTTCATCGACCATGGCCGCATCGTGGCGAGCGGCTGCATCGACGAGCTCGTCCGGAGGTTCGGTTCGAGTGCGCTCCAGCTGAACTTCGAGGCGACCGTGCCGGCAGTGGTGCGTGTGCAAGGCGCAGTCGTCAACGGGACTTCCGTGCGGATCCCGAGCGAGGATCCTTCGAACCTCGCCGCGCAACTGCTGCCGCGAATCGAGCGCGATGCGGGCCTGCGCGGAATCGAGGTCGTGCGACCGACATTGGAATCGGTGTTCGTGGCCGTCACCGGTGAGCGCTACCAGGGCGCAGCATGAGTGCGCTCCGTCGACTCGGCGTGATCGTCGCCCACGAGCTCCGGCTCGCGCGCGGTGAACCGCTCTCGCTGATGATCCTCGTCGTGTTCCCGGTCATCACCATCGCGTTCCTCAAGCCCGCATTCCGGCCCGCACTCGTCGCGAACGGTTTCGTGCACGCGAACGGCTCCGAGCAGGTCGTGCCGGGCCAGGCCGCGATGGCGGCGTTCTATCTCGTCGCGCTGATCACGTTCTCGTTCTTCGCGGAGCACAGCTGGGGGACCTGGGACCGGTTACGCGCGAGCGAGGCGAGCTCGTTCGAGATCGTGCTGGGAAAGTCGCTGCCGCGTGTCGTGATGGGCGTCGTGCAGCTCGTCGTGCTGATGGTCGCCGGTGTATTCGTGTTCGACCTCCACATCCGCGGCAACGCCCTCGCACTCGGACCACCGATCGTCGCGTTCTGCGTCTGTCTCGTGCTGCTCGGCGTGTGCGTCACCGCGCTGTGCCGCACCGCACAACAAGCGAACGGCTTCGCGTTCTTGGGCATGGTGTTGTTCGGCGCGATCGGTGGCGCGTTCGTGCCGCTGGCGGTCCTTCCGGGCTGGGCGCGTGCCGTTGCACCGTCGACGCCTACGTACTGGGCGATGCGTGCCATGCACTCGGTCGTGCTCGATGGGCGCGGCCTCAGCGCCACACTGCGACCGACATTGATGCTGCTCGCCCTCTCCGCCCTGTTCGCGGCGGTCGCTCTCGTACGACTGCGTTTCGAGGAGTCGAAGGTCGGCTTCGCCTGACGGACCAGGTCATCCGCGGCGCGGTGTTGGCCATGTCAGGACACGAGAAGCCCACGCACGTATGCCGCCTGCCCGAGGTGCTGCAAGCTGTCGTCCGCGATGCTCACCAGCCGCACGCCGAGAGTGACGGGCGGATCCCAGCGCCGGTCCACGATGCGGTCGAGCTCCGGCGGCGTGACGTTCTCCAACAGTGCCGACGTCCGGCGAGAGACAGCGTCCAGGTATTCGATCAGCAGCTCCGGCCGCCCCGGCCGCACTGCGTACACGTCCTGCGCCGAATGGCCGTAGCCGGTGTTGGACGGATCGGGGTCAAGTCCGAAGCGTCGGGCCCATTCGTCGCCGAGCCATACCTGGTCCGCGTCGGTGAGCTCCGCAACGTGGTGGTCCTGCACGCGCGCCGTGTGCCACACGAGCCAGGCGATCGTGTTCGCTCCCGGTGACGGTGAGCGCGTCAGTTCTGCAAGGTCGACCCCCTCGACAGCGCTGCGAGCCAACGGCGGGATGCGCCCATAGAGCTCGAGGAGGAGCGAAGCGACATCCACACGGCAAGTCCACCACGACAGCGTCCTTTCCGCACGCGCCAAACACGTCAAACTGCTCTCGGCGAACAGGCGGTACATGACGGTCGGCACAGTTTCCACATCAAGGTCTGCTCCTCCGGTGACCGCGACATCGGCGTCGCGGTGCGCCGGTGCGGAACCGCCGACCTGGTTGCGGACGGCGGCGTTCGTGCCGGCCGCCGGTCTGCTCGGGTTCGGTTCGGTCGGCTTGTTGTCGGCAATGAACGGTTGGTACCGCCCGGCCGTGGTGTTCCCGATCGGTGGTGGGGTGTGGCTCTGTGTGCTCGCGCTCGCCCGGCCCGTCGTCGCGCGGCACGACCACTCGGCGACCACGCCGAAGCACGCGCACGCGTACGCGGCATTCGGCGTCGCTGCGATCATCGCGATCACCGGCTGGAACATGGCCCACGCGTCGACACACGTGTTGATCGACCGGGACGGCGGGTCGTATGCGAACACCGCTCGATGGATCGCGCGAGACGGTTCCCTCGGAGTGAAGCCACGAGTCGGACCCTTCGCGAACGAGCCGAGCGTCGGGTTCGACTCGCAGGCCGTGTTCCAGATGCCGGACGGATCACTGCAGTTCCAGTTCGCACACCTCCTGCCCGTTGTGCTTGCTGAGGCATACGCGATCGCGGGTGATGGTGGTTTGTTCCATGCACCCGAGCTGCTCGGCGGCTTCGCGTTGCTCGCATTCTTCGTGCTCGCGTGGCGACTGTTGCGCCGGCCGTTCTTCGCGCTCTCGGCAATGCTCGCGCTCGCGTTCATCATGCCCGAGGTGTCGTTTTCGCGCGACTCCTATTCGGAGCTCCCATCGCAGATCTTGCTGTTCACCGCACTCTGGTTGCTCGTGACGCCACGTGTACTGCCCCGTTGGCGTGGCGCGCTGGTTGCAGGGCTCTTCCTCGGCGCGCTCGAAGCGACACGCATCGACGCGATCATCTGGCTGATCGGTGTTCCGGTCATCTGTGCGCTCGCGTGGCGTCGCCGCCCTTCCGAAGACCGCCGCGGCATCACGTTGCCGGCGATTGCTGCCTTCATCGTCGGGATCGCTCCGGGCTTGACGCTGGGGCTTGTGGACGTCGTGCGTCACAGCGGCCTGTACTACTCCAACCTCAGAACGGAGATACTCGAGCTCGGTCTGGCGACCCTCGTGTCGGCCATTGCGTGCCTGATCGGCGTCTCGTTGTGGCGATTCGTGCTCCCGTACCTGCGGGTCCTGCCCGGGAACGTGATTTCTGATGCAGCGGCCGTCCTCGTGGCGCTGGGAGGTTTCGGCGCATGGGTGCTCCGGCCGCGACTTCAGCAGCTGCACGGAGATGCCCGGTCGATCGTCGGCCTGCAACAGGTGGAGCACCAGACGCTCGATGCCACGCGGCTCTACGCCGAACGCTCGATGTCCTGGATGGCGTGGTATCTCGGCCCGGTGACGCTCGCGCTGGCGATCATCGGCGCCGCGTTGCTCGTGCGCGCGCTGTTGCGTGGTCAAATGATGCGCACCGCCGGCGCCCTCGCGGTGCTTCTTCCGGGGTCGTTGCTGTACCTCTACAAGGCGAACGCCGTTCCGGACCATGTCTGGGTGACGCGGCGTTTCCTCGTGAGCGCGTTTCCCATGTTCGTGTTGCTGGCTCTTGGATTGGCCGCGTGCATGTGGAGCGCCCGATCCGAGGCGCGCGGCAGCCGGGCATTGCGCGTGGGCGCCGTTCTCCTGGCCATCGCTGCTTTCGCCTATCCCGTGTACACCGTCTTCGGCGTACGAGCGATGACGGAGGAGACGGGATACCTCGGCGTCGTGAAGGATGTCTGCAAGGACATCGGTCCGCATGCCGCCATGGTCGTGCTAGAGGAACAAGCGACCGACCAGCTCGACGACTGGATACCGCAGGCGTTGCGCGGATGGTGCGGTGCCGAAGTCGCGGTCACGCGCGGCCGTGCGCACCCCGACGCGCTCCATCGGCTCGCGCGGTCATGGAACTCGGTGGGCCGGCCGTTCTTCGTCGCGTCCTCTTCCGACGCTTACATACGCAGCATCCTGCCGGATGCGCAGATCAGACCGGTCCACGTCGCCATCGACACCAAGCTCCTCGCGCCGACCCTGACCCACCGCCCCGACAGCTACCGCGCGCAGTCCCTGACGATTGTGGTTGCCGGCGTCCCTGCCGGTTCGGGCACCACGCAGCCATGACGGATCGCGCGGCGGACGCTCGTGCCCGACGGCCATAACAATTCCTTCATCTCGCCGACCTCAACGGCTCACGTCCTCGATGCATCGTGAGCCCTATGCATTGGATCCCGCGATGAGGTCGATCTTGATCATCCGAGGGGTGCTCGTGGCGCTCATCGTGGCGTTGTCCGTCGCGCTCATTGTGCGCGGCAACGTCGTGGTCGGAGTGCTCCTCGGTGCCCTCGCGTGCACCCGCGTCGTGCTGATGCTCCGGGTGCGCCGGCGCCGCGAGGAGCTCCGGCGCCGGTTCGCGCAGCGAATGGATGCGCGCCGGCAACGCGCGTTGTAGTGACGCACGGTCCGCAAGGTCGGACCTGCACGAGTCATTACTGTCGCGACGTGCGCGACGAAGCCGGCTGGATGCGTGAGGCCCTCGGGGAGGCCCGCCGCGCCCTCGCACATGGTGACGTCCCCGTGGGCGCGATCGTCGTGCAATTGTCGAGCGGTCTGGTCGTGGGCCGCGCGCACAACACAAGGGAGCTGGACGACGATCCGACCGCGCACGCGGAGATGACGGCGATTCGCAGCGCATCTGCAGCCGCGGGCAGATGGAGGCTCGACGACCACGTGCTCGTCGCCACACTCGAACCGTGCCCGATGTGCGCAGGCGCGATCTGGGCGGCGCGGCTTCCGCTGCTCGTCTTCGGCGCCGCCGACGCCAAAGCAGGCGCAGCCGGCAGCCTCTACAACCTCGGGGCAGACCCGCGTCTGAACCACGAGACCGAGATAGTGCCCGGCGTGTTGGCCGAGGAATGCGGTGCGCTGCTCACGGAGTTCTTCCGTGAACGCAGGGGGAGCGATCCACCGCACGGCACCGCAACGCAAGGGCGCGAAGGTCGCTGATCGCATCCCATATCATCTCGCCCCGGAGGGATGCGAGAGCGGCCGAATCGGATGGTCTCGAAAACCATTGTGCCTCCGGGCACCGTGGGTTCAAATCCCACTCCCTCCGCTCGACTCGTGCACATCGCGTGGCCAGGGACGGCCGCGTGGTGAGCATTGGTCACAGATTGGTCACAACGCCC
>DASQHW010000613.1:0-3853 GCA_035631895.1 Acidimicrobiia bacterium
CTCGTCTTCGCGAACAACTCCCAACTGTCCAACGCGGGAACGATCTCCATCCCGTGCGGCGCCCGGGCGACCAGCACCGGGCCCCGCATCGCGATGATCGGTCTGGCGAACACGGTCGCGGCCGGATCGAACGTCAACACCATCTTGCGGCCTGTAACCGCCGCCGACGGTGGAGGTGGCTACTTCCCGAGCTCCGGCGCGACGCCGGCCGCCAACGCCGGCTATACCGGCAACGGCGCCTACCCTCAAGACGGCACTCAGGCACGCGCCTCCATTTCGGCGAGCAACAAGACCGCAAACCTTCAGCTCACGGCCTTCAGCGCGTCGTCCGGGCCCGCGCTCACCTCCAACGCCGCCATCACCTCACTCGTCGTCAAGGTCGCGCACGACGAGTCGAACTCCAACGTCAGCTTCACCGCGACCCCGCCTCAACTCGTCTGGGGAAGCTGCACCATCCCACTCGCGCCCGCACCGACGCGGCTCGCATCCGAAGCCACCTACGTCTCGAATGACCTTTCCTCGTCACTCTCCGGATGTTCCTTCGACGCGAGCACCTCACCCACGCTCACGTGGAGCGCAAAGACCACGAGCGCAAGCGCCGTGAACATCGACGTCGACGGCGCGCAGATCGAGGCGACTTGGCACGATGCCGGCGTGCCCGCCCAAACGGGATGCGTCATCCATGCCGTATGCGACCTGATCCACTCCGCTTCTCCGAACGGCCACGACTCCTTCCTCGTCAACGACAACATCTACATTCCGCAGAGCTCATTTCAGACCACCTGCAAGAACAGCTGCGGCTTCAACATCGGCCAGTCGCTCGTCGCGTGGTCACTCACGCTCGACGCGAACCCGGCTGCCATCGGGTCACCGCTCATCGGCTCCGGCGCGACGCAGTACCTCACCGGGAAGGTCCTCTTCCAAGCAACGATCGGGGGCGTCCCCTGGACCGACGCGTACGCCACCATCGACCCCACGACATTCGTTCCGACCATCACCGCATGGGTGAACCGGGCCTGATCAGAGGCCGTTGTCGTGTTGGGGTCGTCGCGACGTCCGAACGATGAAGTGCCAACCCACCGCAAACCCAACCCGCGAGCACGACGAAGCGCGCGAGACGGCTGCACGGCGCGCTCACGCTACCGGGTGGAAACAAGACGCAGGAAGGTCCGCCCTGCCATGTGCGCTCGGGTACCCGCGCCCCCGGCACGACAAACGGTGCGAGCAGTACCGGTCTCACCTCGTCGTTTGCGCTTCCAAGGAGCGGGCTGTTACACCAGCGATCGTCTGCCCCGCCCGTGGCAGACATACGATGCCTCCCCACGCACGCCCACCCCGCCGCGCGTCGCGTGGGGAGGCATCGACCTCTCTCGGTATGTCGACGCAATTGCGAACGCCGTGTTGATGACCGTCCCATAGGTTGATCGGGTGATCGAGCTCCCACTGGTGGTGCGTAACAAGGCTGTCGCGGTCGGGGCCGAAGGTTGGCTCGATGCGCTCCCGGCCATCGTCGCGAGCTGTGAGCGGGAATGGTCGATCGCAGTTGGTCGGTCCTACGACGGCGGGACCGAAGCATTCGTCGCCGAGGCCACGCGCGCGGACGGCAGCCCTGCGGTGTTGAAGGTCGTCATTCCTCGAGACACTGACGCCGCGAGGAACGAGATCAACGCCCTTCGTCTTGCGGACGGCGACGGCTGTGTGCAGCTGCTGGAGGCAGACGCGGGTCTGGGGGCACTGCTCCTCGAACGGCTCGGCACTTCCGTGTACGACCTCGCGCTGCCGATCGAGCAGCGACACGAGATTCTGTGCGCGACCGCTTCGCGGATATGGCGTCCGGCACAAGGGTGCGGACTGCCGACGGGGGCCGAGAAGGGAAGATGGCTCGTCGAGTTCATCATCACGACATGGGCGGACCTCGACCACCCGTGCTCGGAGCGAGCCGTCGACCACGCGCTCGCCTGCGCCGCACGCCGGATCGCCGCGCACGACGACGAACGCGCGGTGCTCGTCCACGGCGACGTGCACCAATGGAACACGCTCCAAGCCGGAGATGACTACAAGCTCATCGATCCCGACGGTTTGCTTGCCGAGGCGGAATACGACCTCGGCATCATCATGCGCGAGGATCCCGCCGAACTCCTCCACGGTGACCCACGCGAACGGGCGCGGTGGCTCGCAATCCGCACCGGCCTCGATGTCGAGGCGATCTGGGAGTGGGGCGTGGTCGAGCGGGTGTCGACCGGACTGCTGTCCACCTGCGTCGCCCTGCAGCCTCTCGGACGTCACATGCTCGCGGCTGCGGACCACGTCGCGGACTGAGCTTCCCGGACTGCCGCGGGCTCGGCACAGAGGCGTCTGCTGTCACACTCGCGGTGTCCCGCCATAGGCTCCGTGACTGTCGCGAGACCAGGAGCCGCGGGCGATGGGACGTTGCCGACTGATGTCAGTGATGGTGCTCGGCGCGGGCGTCGCCCTCGGCGCGTGCTCGTCATCGACGAAGTCGTCGACACCTCCAAGGAGCGCGCCGGGAACCACATCGACGACATCGGTGGCGATCAGCACACCGGAGTCGACGACGACGTCGTCATCGGTCTCGGGCGCGGTCACGGACACACTTGGTGTCGCAACGGTGGCCGGGAAACGCGTCATCGTGTCGGCGTCCGGTAAGACCGTGTACCTGTACGTGCCGGACGGGACGAGCACGACCAGTCGGGTGCCCGCCGACCTCAAAGGGGCATGGCCCCCGGTGACCGTGTCCGGTACGCCGATCGTCGGCTCGGGTCTCGACAACACCAAGATGGCGCTCGAACCGCAAGCGGACGGCACCAAACAGGTCGCGTACAACGGGCACCTGCTCTACACATTCGCGGGCGATTCCGGGCCGGGCACGGCCAGGGGCGAAGCGGAGGCTGGCGTGTGGTACGTGCTGTCGCCGGTGGGAGCGAAGGCATAACGATTACGGCCGGCGCGCGTGCCGGCGTGTACGTACGCTGAGCAACGGGACCGTCGCCTGGCCGACCGGGAAGGTACGACATGCCGAAGTATCAGTCGACGATGGAAGCGTTGGCCGACCGCATCAAGGCGGCACTCGAATCGGCCGACCTTTCGACGTTTCGTGAGCTGCTCGATCCGAACGTCCGGTGGGGTGCGCCCGGCGACCCCGCGCCGGCTTGTCAGAACCGCGAGCAGGTACTCGCCTGGTACCAGCGTTCCCGAGACAGCGGTGTTCGTGCCTCCATCGACGAGGTCGTCGTCGGTGAAGGCAAGTTGCTGGTCGGGCTGACCCTGGCCAATGCGAGCGCGGGGCGCGATGGTGGCGCACAACGCTGGCAGGTCTTGACGCTACGGCACGGTCGCGTCGTCGACATCCGGGGTTACGACAATCGGGACGAAGCCACGGTTGGCTTCGAGTGAGGTGCAAGCTCGTCGAGTCGCCATGTGCCGAGCTCGGGGAAGGCTGAAGGTAGCCGGCATTGGAGGCGAATTGCGGGGTGCGCGAGGCGGTTGCGGTCGAAGACCATGGGCCCGTTGTGCAAATTTTACGAAGCGACCAGTTCGTTCCGTTGAACGGTCGGGATCAAACGACTATGACCATGGGTCCATACGTCGGTGGGGGCGGCGTCGTTCTCGACGCTTGCGGGCCCGGAAGACAGCCTGTCGCCGGCGATCGTGGGCATGCGGGGAGTGCGGGAAGTGCCGAGGTATCGGTATCAGCGGGTCGACGACCCGGATCCGGTTGAGATCGTCGCCGCCGCGTTCGAGCTCGCGCCATCCGGCATGGCCACCTTTTACGAGGTAGTCCAGGAGAACGGCATGCCGCTGCGCCGTCAGGTCGATACGCGACACGTGCGCG
>DASQHW010000614.1:0-10042 GCA_035631895.1 Acidimicrobiia bacterium
GGTCGGCGGCCGGCCTCGCCTCCGCCTCCACCAAGGACGCGATCTTGATGATGTCGTACGGCCCGTGCCCCTGCACGTTCGCCTGCAACAGCCCGAGGGTGCCGGCTTTCTTCTCGAAGGTCGACTCCATCGTCTTCACGATCTGGATCTCGTCCTCTTCGGCCGAGATCTTGTAGGTGTCGGGCCAGAGCAGTCCTTCGAGCGTGTCGATCCCGTCCGGCTCGAACGAGGAACGCACCGCGTTGTTCATCGAGGCCTGCAAGAAGGCGTCGGCTCTCTTCCCGGGGATCTTGCCGACGCGTTGCGCGATCTCCTTGAGCCACAAGCCCGGAGGAATCGTGACCATCGTGTAGTCGATACGCGGCCCGGCCTTGAGTGCCTTGACGGCGCCACTGACGCCCATGTGCTTCCTCAGGTCGTAGGTGCCCGGCTTGAAGCTGCTGTCGCCGTTGAGCCGCGCGTAGATGTTGAACACCAGCGACGAGTCGATCACGCCGGCGTGCGTGAGCTCGTCACCGATCCGCGGGACTCCCCATCCCTGGACGATCTGCAGCTCGACCTTGGCTCCCGGACCGCCGGGCGGGTCGAGCTGCCACCAGAACCAGATCGCACCGCTCGCGAGCACGACGAACGGGACGACGACGAGCGCGATGAGCACGATCGCGGTTCGGCGAGCACGCGTCACGAGTTCCCGCCACGCTCGAGCCACGACTGGAGCATCACCGCCGCCGCCACCTTGTCGACGATCCCGCGTCGTGCGTCGCGACGCATGCCCGCTTCGACGAGCGTGCGCTCCGCGGTCACGGTCGTGAAGCGCTCGTCGTGGACGACGACGTCGATGCCCTCCTTCGCGGCCCACACACGGAGCTCCTCGACCTCCTCGCGAGCGGCGCGGGCGGCCGGGCCGGCCTTGCCCGACAACGAGAGGGGCAACCCGACGACGATCGTCGTGACGCCCTCGCCACGGGCGGCCGAGATGATTGCCTCGTGGTCGTGCCCGTGATCGGCGGCCCGCCGGAGCACCGCGTGCGGAGACGCCACCGTGCGGGTCGGGTCGGAGAGCGCGAGCCCGATGCGGCGTGACCCCAGGTCCACACCGAGCGCCCGGCCGGTGGGCGTGCTCACGACTGCCACTGCACCGCCAGCTCGCGCGCGGTGGCGAGTGCGTCATCGATCCCGGCGACGTTCTTCCCGCCTCCCACGACGATCCTGGCGCCCTTGCCCACACCGCCCCCGAGCTTCGCGGCAGCCGGCTTCGCGATTGCGTCCGCGGTCGCGCCGCGCTGCACCAGGTCGTCGCTCACGGCCACCGCGATCGCGCTCTTGCCCTCGACCCCAGCGGCAAGGACGACAACGCCGCTGCCGAGTACGCGCACGGTTTCACTCGCGAGCTGCCCGAGGGCACCCCCATCGAAACCGTCGCGTCGCGCGATCACGATGCCGCGCTCGGCGAGCGCCGCGAGATCGGTCGCCGCACCTGCCGCTTCTTTCGCCTTGAGCCGGTTGATCTCGTCCTGGAGCGTGCGCACCTGCTCGGACAGGCGCTCGATCTTGTCGGGCACCTCCTTCGGGCTCGCGCGCAGCAGCTCACCGGCACGACGGAGCAGTTGTTCCTCGAACTCGATGAACTCGATCGCGCCGTCACCGGTCATCGCCTCGATGCGCCGCAGGTTCGACCCGATCGATCCCTCGCTGACGATCTTGACGGGACCGATGAACCCCAGCGCGTGCACGTGCGTGCCGCCGCACAGCTCCGTCGACGGGCCGGCCTCGAGGACCCGCACGATCTCCCCGTACTTCTCGCCGAAGAACGCGATCGCGCCGATGCGCTCCGCCTCGGCCTTCGTCGTCTCGTAGTGGCGAACGGGTGCGTCCGAGATCACTTGTGCGTTGGCGAGACGCTCGACCTGCGCGAGCTGCTCGGGGGTCACCGGCTCGTGGTGCGAGAAGTCGAAGCGCAACCGGTCCGGCCCGACGAACGAACCGGCCTGCTGGACATGGGCGCCGAGCACCTCGCGCAGCGCCCAGTGCAACACGTGTGTCGCGGTGTGGTTGCGCCGTATGCGGTCGCGCCGCACGCCGTCGATCTCGGCATGCACCTCGTCGCCCTCCGCGATCGAGCCGACGCGCACCCGTCCCTCGTGCACCGTGAGCTGGCCGGGCAGCCCGTACTTCGTGTCGAGCACGTCGACGATCGCGCCCGGCGCCGTCGTGATGCTCCCGGTGTCGCCGACCTGGCCGCCGGACTCGGCGTAGAACGGCGTGCGGTCGAGCACGACCTGCACGTTCGTGCCCTCGTCGGCCTGCCCGACGTTCTCGCCGTCGCTCACCAGCGCGAGGATCTTCGCGGTCGACGCGTACTCCTGACGGCCGGTGAACTCGGTCGGGCCGTGCTCGTCGACGAGCGCCCGGTAGAGGTCGACCGGCGCACCTTTCGCGGCGCCGGCTTGCTCGGCCGCGGCACGGGCGCGATCGCGCTGCTCGCGCATCCGGGCCTCGAACCCGGCGGAGTCCACCTCACGGCCGCGCTCCCCCGCGATCTCGCGCGTGAGATCGATCGGGAAGCCGAGCGTGTCGTGGAGGAAGAACGCATCGTCGCCGCTGACATCGCCCCGGGCGACGATGCCGTCGAGCATGTCGACCCCGCGTTGCAACGTCGCGCGGAACGATTCCTCCTCCCGCTGCACGATCTTGCGGACGATGTCGTGCGGGCCGGTGATCTCCGGGTACGCGGTGCCCATCGTCGCGGTGACCGCGTCGACCATGCCGCCGGTGATCAGGTCGCGGGCGCCGAGCAGGTACGCGTGCAGCACGGCGCGACGAATGATCCGGCGCAGCACATATCCGCGTTCCTGGTTCGACGGGCGTACACCGTCACTCACCATGAACGTCATCGTGCGGGCGTGCTCGGCGATGATCCGCAGCGAGATGTCCGTGCGCTCGTCATTCCCGTATCGCGCGCCGGTCGCGCGCTGGGCCTCCTCGAGCAGCGGGCGGAAGACGTCGATGTCCCAGATCGCGTTCGACCCCTGGACGATCATGAGGTTGCGCTCGAGCCCGGCGCCGGTGTCGATGCTGGGTTTCGGCAGCGTGGCACGCGTGCCGTCGGGACGCTGGTCGAACTGCATGAAGACGAGGTTCCAGATCTCGATGTACCGGTCCGAGTCGGTGGCCGGGCCACCGTCGGGACCGAACTCGGGACCCAGGTCCCAGAAGATCTCCGACGAAGGGCCGCACGGGCCGGTGTCGCCCATGCGCCAGAAGTTCGGGTCACCCAGCCGCTGGATCCGTTCCGGCGGGAAGCCCACCACGTCGCGCCAGATGCGTTCCGCTTCGTCGTCCTCTTCGTGCACGGTGACCCACAACCGGTCGGAGTCGACCTTCAGCACCTCGATGTAGAACTCGTACGCCCAGCGGATCGCGTCTTCCTTGAAGTAGTCGCCGAAGCTGAAATTGCCGAGCATCTCGAAGAACGAGAAGTGGCGATTCGTCCGGCCGATGTCGTCGAGGTCGTTGTGCTTGCCGCCGGCACGGACGCACTTCTGCACCGAGACCGCGCGCTTGTACGGCGGGGTCTCCTCACCGGTGAAGTACGGCTTGAACGGGACCATCCCCGCGACCGTGAACAGCAACGTCTTGTCGACCGGGATGACGCTCGCCGACGGGACGTGCTGGTGCGCGCGCTCCGTGAAGAACTCCACGAAGGCGCGGCGAAGCTCGTCGGCGGTGGTCGGAACGTCGGGCATTGGGAATCCAGGCTACTTCCCGCCGGTGGGACCCATGCTTCCTTTGAGCTCTGCTTCGCGCACCCGCATCGCCTCGCGACCCTCCGTGACCGCGGCACGCATCGTGCCGCTCCAGCGGTCCGCCACCTCGGCCGGGACGTACCGCCGCGCGACGCGGCGCACGCGTCGTCCGAGCGCCCACGAAGCGCTCGAGCCGAGCACGAAGCCGAGCACGAGCCAGAAGAAACGGCGGAACATCTTCAGCATGATCGTCCGGCCTACGACGCCCGCCGGCGGCGGCGACGGCGCGACGGCGGCGGCTCGCCCTCGCGCAGGCGCTGCGCCGCGCGCGAGACGCCGGTCCCGAATGCCATCGCCTTCACCACGGGTGTCGCGATCGCGCGCTTGGCCTCGTCGAGGCGTTCCGCGGAAGAGACCAGCCGTTCGACGCGATCGATCTCACCCGCCGCGTCACGAACGGCGGCGTCGGCGTCGTCGAGCAGCGCGAACGCGTCCTCGCGAAGGACGTCCACCGTCGTCCGCAGCTCGCGCAACACGCGGGCGAGCAGCACGAGCAGGGTCGCCAGGACGGTGATGAGCAGCGTGAGAAGCGTGGCCGCGACGACGGCCAGGACGTCACTTGTCGACATCGGCGGCCGGATCCTCCCCTCGCCGTTCGTGCAGTCTCTCGTTGAGCGCGGGCTCCGCGCCGCGCGACCCGGGCCGGTAGAAGCGCTCACCCGCAACCTCCGCGGGCAGGTACTCCTGGGGCACCCACCCGTCCGGGTCGTCGTGAGGATAGACGTAACCCTTGCCGTGCCCGAGCACCTGGGCACCGCGGTAGTGCGCATCGCGCAGGTGCATCGGGACGGGACCGGTCCGGCGGTTGCGCACCGCGTCCGTGGCACGGCCCAGCGCGGTGATCACACTGTTGCTCTTCGGCGCCAGGCTCAGGTGGATCACTGCGTGCGCGAGGTTGATCGCCGCCTCCGGCAACCCGACATACTCCACCGCACGGGCCGCCGCTTCGGCGACGAGGATGGCCTGCGGGTCCGCCAGGCCGATGTCCTCGCTCGCGAGGATGACCATGCGGCGCGCGATGTAGCGCGCATCCTCGCCGGCCTCCAACATGCGCGCGAGCCAGTAGAGCCCCGCGTCGGGATCGGATCCGCGCAACGACTTGATGAACGCCGAGATGATGTCGTAGTGCTCGTCGTCGCCGTACTTGACGCTGCGGAGCGCGAGCGCGGCTTCCGCGTCGGCGAGCGTGATCGCGTCACGGCCGTCTTCGACGGTGAGCGCGTGCGCGACCTCGAGGACCGTGAGGAGATGGCGCGCGTCACCTTCGCTCTTGTCGACGAGGTGCGCGAGTGCATCGTCGTCGATGCGCACGCGTTCGGCACCGAGGCCGCGTTCTTCGTCGTCGAGCGCGCGCCGCGCGAGCCGCTCGAGCGCGGCGTCATCGAGGGGCTCGAGCCGGAACAGCGTGCTGCGCGAGAGCAGCGGGCCCGTGAGCGAGAAGAAGGGGTTCTCGGTCGTGGCGCCGACGAGCACGAGCAGTCCCTCCTCGACGAACGGGAGGAGGACGTCCTGTTGGGCGCGGCTGAAGCGATGCACCTCGTCGAGGAAGAGGATCGTTCCCTGCCCGTGCTCGCCGAGCCGGGCGCGGGCGCGTTCGGCGACCTCGCGCACGTCCTTCACGCCGGCACTGACGGCGCTGATCGCTTCGAACGCCTTCTCGCTGACGCCCGCGACGAGACGCGCGATCGTCGTCTTGCCGGTGCCCGGCGGGCCCCAGAGGATGAGCGACGAGAGGCGGTCGGATTCGATCAGCACCCGGAGCGGCTTGCCGTTTCCGAGCAGGTGCTCCTGCCCGACGACCTCCTCCAAGGTGCGCGGGCGGAGCCGCGCCGCAAGCGGCGCCCTGTGCGCGAGCCGATCCTCCACTGCCGCCGCGAACAGATCGGGACCGGCCCCCTTCGCCATCACCCGTGCAGGTTATGTGTCGATCACTGCTCGCGGATCACCTTGAGGCCGAGCTCCTTCAGTTGCGCGGGGTCGAGCGGGCCGGGAGCGTTCGTCAGCGGGTCCGCGCCCGACTGTGTCTTCGGGAACGCGATCACCTCACGAATGTTCTCCTCGCCCGCGAGGATCGCGACGAAGCGATCGACGCCGACGGCGAAGCCGGCGTGCGGCGGCGCGCCGTAACGGAACGCGTCGAGCAGGAAACCGAAACGCTCTCGCGCGTCCTCCGGGTCGATGCCGAGCAGCGAGAAGATCCGCTGTTGCACCTCCGGTGTGTGGATACGCACCGAGCCCGAGCCGAGCTCCCACCCGTTCAGCACCAGGTCGTACGCCTGCGACCGCACGGCGAGCGGGTCGCGCTCGAGCAGCTCCATGTCGTCGGGGTGCGGCATCGTGAACGGGTGGTGCGCGGAGATCGGACGACCGTCGTCGCCGATGCCTTCGAACAACGGGAAGTCGACAACCCACAGGAAGCGGAGCCCTTCCGACACCGGCGGGCGGCCGAGATCGAGCCGGAGCTGCCCGAGCACCGACCGCACCATGGAGCGGTCCCCGGCGACCAACAGCAGGAGGTCGCCGGCCTCCGCGCCGAGCGCGTCCGCCACCCCGAGCTGTTCCGCCTCCGACAAACGCTTGGCGACGGTCCCTTCGAACGCGCCGTCGTCACGCACCCGGAACCACACCAACCCGCCCGCACCCAACGACTTGGCGCGTTCGGTCAACGCGTCCAGCTTCGAGCGGGACATCTCGGCTTCGCCGGGGACGCGTATCCCCTTGATCGCCTCGCTTCCCGAGAGCACCTGCACGTCGGTCGCCGCGAACACCTCGTCCAGGTCGACGAGCTGCATGCCGAAGCGCACGTCCGGTTTGTCGGAGCCGTAGCGCTCCATCGCCTCGTGCCATGTCATCCGCGGGATCGTGGCCGGCGCTTCCCCGGGTCGCGTCGCCGACGCCGCGGCCAGCACTGCCGCCGACACCGCTTCGAGCACGTCCTCCTGGTCGGCGAACGTCATCTCGATGTCGAGCTGCATGAACTCGAACTGCCGGTCCGCGCGCAGGTCCTCGTCGCGTAAGCAGCGCGCGATCTGGAAGTACCGGTCCATCCCGCCCACCATCAACAGCTGCTTCATCAGCTGCGGGCTCTGCGGCAGCGCGTAGAACTCACCCGGGTGCAGGCGCGACGGCACTACGAAGTCGCGTGCGCCCTCGGGCGTCGACGCAATCAGCATCGGTGTCTCGATCTCGACGAAACCCTGGGCGACCATCGCCTCCCGCATCGCGCGGTTCGCGTCGGCCCGCAATCGCAGGTTCCGCTGCATCGGCACGCGTCGCAGATCGAGGTACCGGTACTTCAGCCGGAGCACCTCGTCGACGTCGACCCGATCGTCGAGCGGGAACGGCGGGGGCTCCGCCTCGTTCAGCACGTCCACATCCCGCGCGACCACCTCGATCTCGCCGGTCGGCATCTCGGTGTTCACCGTGCCATCGGGCCGCGCGCGGACGACACCCTCCACACGCACGACCCATTCACTCCGCAAACGGTGCGCGACGGCGAGCCCCGGCAGCGAGGGGTCGACGACGACCTGGACGAGACCGGCTGCATCGCGCACGTCGAGGAACACCTTGCCGCCGTGGTCGCGACGGTTCGCCACCCACCCACAGACGACGACCGCTTCGTCGATGTCGGCCGCGCGCAAGTCGCCCGCCCGGTGGGTGCGCATCATGACGGCGTCTCGTCCTTGCGCATGCGCAACCAGCCGGCGGCTTCCTCGCGACGCACGGGGTGCTCCTTGCCGCTCGCCATGTCCTTCACCTTGACCAGGCCCTCCGCCCATTCCGCCGGGAGGAGCATCACGCTCCACGCCGCGCCCGACTTGTCTGCAGCCGCGAGCTGGCGCTTCAGCGTTCGGCCGCCGTAGCTCCGGTCGGCCGACAGCCCCTCCTCGCGCAGCTCGTAGAGCAACACGCTCGCGTCGATCGTGCCGACGGCGTCGACGACGAACACGTCGATGCCGGACGTGGGGACCGGCGACACACCTTCGGCCTCGCACACGAGCAGGAGGCGCTCGATCCCGATGCCGAAGCCGAGGGCGGGTGTCGGCGGCCCGCCCATCTCCTCGGCGAGTCGATCGAGGCGGCCGCCGCCGCCGACGGCGTTCTGCGCCGCGTCGAGCGCGTCGCTCTGGAACTCGAACACGGTGCCGGTGTAGTAGTCGAAGCCGCGCACGAGACGCGGCGCGATCTCGAACTGGATCCCCAGCGCCCGAAGCCCCTCCTGGACACGCGCGAAGTGCGCAGCCGACGCATCCGTGAGGTACGCACCGAGCTGCGGCGCCCGTTCGAGCATGTCCTGCCAGTCCGGGCGCTTCGAGTCCAGGATGCGCAGCGGGTTCGCCTCGGCGCGCTCCATCTCGCCGCCGATCAGGTCGGCGTGGTCGCGCCAGTAGGCGAGCAGGACCTCCCGGTAGCGCGCGCGGCTCTCGGCGTCGCCCATGGAGTTGACCAGCAGCCGGATGTCGCGGAGCCCGAGATCACGGTAGAAGTCGTGCGCGAGCGCGATGACCTCGACGTCGACGTCGGGATCGTCCACGCCCAGCACCTCGACCCCGAGCTGCCAGTGCTGCCGGTACCGGCCGGCTTGTGGTTGCTCCGCACGGAAGTTCGGCGCGACGTACCAGACCTTCCACGGCAACGACGGCCGGTGCTGCACGAATGCACGAACGACCGGCGCGGTGCCTTCGGGTCGAAGGGCGAGTCTCCGGCCACCACGATCGACGAAGTCGTACATCTCCTTGCGAACGACGTCCGTCGAGTCGCCGATCCGCGCGAACACGTCGTAGTGCTCGACGATCGGTGTGATCACCAAGCCGAAGCCGAACCGTGTCGCCAGCCCGGCGAACCGTGCGACGAGGTCCATCCAGCGGGCCGACTCGGGCGGCAGCACATCGAGCATGCCCTTCGGGGCGCGCATCAACTCCTTGTCCGCCGGCATTCCGGCGATCCTATTACTGCATGCGCCCGTGCCGATGCCCGATTACGGCGTGGGATTCGGCGCGAGCTCGGCGTACGAGATGCGGCCCCATGCCGACTGTGTCGGGCTCAGGAAGTACGGCGGGCTCAAGTACTTCAACCGCGTGTCGTAGTTGTAGTTCTTGTTGTAGCCGGAGACGATCACGGGCGGGCTGCCGGAGAACGTGCCGACGGGCCCGCGGAATTCCTGTGTGATCACACCGTTGATCTGGAGCGTGCCGAGCGGCGCGCCCTGGCTCCAGTTCTGCACGTAGAACGAGTGGTTCAACGAGAGGATCGCGGCGTCGATGATCGGGTCGGTGAGTGAACCGGCCGCGTTCGCACCGCCGCCCGTGAGCGGGTGGTACACGGCGACATCGTTGTCGGCCACGAGGCCGAGCACGTCGTTGCCGCCGGGATAGATGTGGTACTGCACGTTCCCGACGATGATGATGTCGTCCTCGGACGCGATCGTGAGCTGGCCGTTGAGTGTGCCACTGAGCTTCACATCGCCGTAGCACGCGGTTCCGCTGCACGCGGAGTAGTTCGGATTCGACGGCGCGGTCGGGATGTTCTGCACGTAGACGACGCCGTTGACGGGGAGCGAGAGCCCCGTGCCGGGCCCGCACCCCGGATTCGTCGAGCGCGTCGTGGGGCTCGTCACGTCCATCTTCCCGACGCCGCCCACGTTCCTCAGCGTGATCGTGGTCGGTCCCGTATAGAGGCAGCCGATACCGCCGACCGAGGCATCGGCCTCGTTCTTGATGGACGTGTTCGCGGGCGGGAACGCGAGCAGCGATCCCTGCGCGGGGTCGTTGTTGCGGGACCAGACCGGAGCATTCGTGCAGCCCAGCGGATTCTTCAGGGCGCCGGGGCCCCCGAACTGCGTGCTGTGGAAGACGTTGTTCGAGGTCGCCGAGTTGTAATACGTATCGGTGTTGCCGTTGAACGTCGGGTTGCCGCACACGTACAAGCCGTCGTTCGAGTGCACCGGGCCGTTCAGCGCGGAAAGCGTCGTCCAGTACACGACACTGCAGTTGCCGACGTTGTTGGGCCCGTACGTGTTCGCCGCGGCGTTCCATTCCCACGCGTGGAACTTGCAGCCGCTCACACTTGCACCCGAGAGGGCGGGGTCGGTGATCTCGTAGTCGGTGAGCCACAGGTAGTCGAGGAAGCCCTGCCGCCGGAGTCCGGCCTTCACTGTCCGGATCACGTTGCGGGACTTCCCGGACGACGTGAGGTACACGATGCCGGTTGCCGCGGTGGCGGCGGTGTTGACGCTG
>DASQHW010000615.1:0-6166 GCA_035631895.1 Acidimicrobiia bacterium
GTTGTGACCGAGCTCGAGCGCCTGGCCGACGGCTGCGGCCAGCACTGCGGTGGCTCGCGGCGTCATCGGCACAGTCGCGGTTGTTGCAGCCGTACCGCGCGAAGTTCGCTGCAAGACCTCGCGTGCGACTGCCGCCTCGGCGTGCTGATCTGGGGCGCGGGCGCGGTCGAGCTGCACGGGCTGGCCGTCAGCGCGCCCCGCGACCACGCCGTCGTCGCGGATCAGTCGCTCGAGCTCACAGGGAACCAGCTCGACGGTGACGTTTGGATGCGCTGACGATGGAGCATCTCCTCATTGCGCTGTGGCGGGCCCCGGGTGCCGATCTCGCGGCGATACGCGACGCCTGGGCCCAGGCGGCATTGCAGGTCGACAACGTGCAGTCGTGCACGATCAGCATGGCCGCCGCCGACCAGGGACGCTTCGCCGCCGGCGACCCCGTGGACATGTTGATCGCGCTCGGTCTGCGGCAGGCGCACGACCTCGACGACGTCCCCGAGCGGGACGTGCTCTACCGAGCCGCGCGTGAAGTCAACGTGTGGCGGGTCGACCCGCATCGCCAGATCGTCTCGGACGAGCCGCCGAGCATCAAGATGGTGTCGTTCGTGGCTCGGGCCGGGCACCTCTCACACGAGCAATTCGTACGCCACTGGACCGAGGTGCACGCGCCGCTCGCTCGGCGCCATCACGCCGGGCTCGCCGACTACACCCAGAACGTCGTGCGGCGCGCGTACACACCGGGGGGCGCAGGCGTAGACGGCATCGCCGAGCTCCGGTTCCGCAGCCGAGACGACTTCGAACACCGGTTCTACGACTCCGACGAGGGACGCGACATCATCCGCCGGGACGTGCAGGAGTTCATTGCGCGACCGAGCGGGCAGGCCGCGCTCATGCACGAGGTGCAGTTGCGAGGCGCCTGAACGTCTACGGCGCGCGAAACCCCGCAAGCATCTCGATGATGCGCCCGCGGACCTGCTGCCGATCGACCCCGAGCGTCGCCAGCACCTGCGCCGCCATACCTTCGGTGTCCGAGAACAGCCCGAGGAGCAGGTGCTCGGTGCCGACGTAGTTGTGACCGAGCTCGAGTGCCTGGCCGACGGCTGCGGCCAGCACTGCCGTGGCTCGCGGCGTCATCGGCACGGTCGCGGTTGTTGCAGCCGTACCACGCGTCGTTCGCTGCAAGACCTCGCGTGCGACTGCCTCCCGGTCCGCCCCCAGCTCGACGAGCACCTTCGCGCCGATTCCTTCGGGTTCGTCGAACAGGGCGAGCAGCAGATGCTCGGTACCGATGTAGTTGTGTCGAAGGGCCTGCGCGGTGGTTTCGGCGTGCTCCAACACGCGCCGGGCGCGCGGCGTGAACCGCTCCAGAGCCGGCGCAGCGGGTGCGGGGAACGAGAATCGCTTGTGCGCCGCTTGCTTCGTGACGCCGAGGGCGCCACTGATCTCCGACCACGAGTGACCACTGACGCGGGCGCGGTCGACGAAGTGGGAGAGCACTGCGTCGCCGACGCGCTCGAGATGCGCGACCGTCGTCGCGGCGGCCGTGAGCTGGTCGAGCGGGGCGCTCGTCTCTGCGTCGCGCTCGGCAAGCTCGATCAGGTCCTGGAGGGTCGGCGGCGGCGCCATCCGTCAACCCTAGTTGACGACGGGAGAAGCGTCAACCACGGTTGACGCACCGATCGATCAGGGCAAGTCGAGGATCGCGGCGGCTTCGGCGATCGTCGCGGCCGGCCGGCCGGCTTCGGCGCACAATGCGGCGATGCCGGCGACCTGCTCGACGTTGGGCGGCCCGTCGTCCCAATCCTCGATGCCGACCCGAACGTGGCCGCCGCGCTCGATCGCGAGCCGCGCGACGGGGGTGCCGGCGACGCTGCCGCCGAGCACTGCGACGGCCCACGGGATCTGCGCGTCGCCGAGCATCGCGAGGTACATGTCGAGTGCCTCGACGATCGGTGGCGCGCCCCACAGCGGTGCACCACCGCCGAGGTAACCGCCGCTCGAGAAGTAGAACTTCACGAGCGTCCCCGCCGGCAGCGCACCGGCCTCGTGGTACGCCAGGACGACGCGCAGGAAGCCGGGCTCGAACACGGCGACGCTCGGTCCGAGCCCGCGCTCGCGGCAGACACGCATCTTGTGCGCGACGTCGGCAAAGGTGTTCGTGTACACGTACCCGGGCTCGACGGGGAGCCCGTGGGCGCCGGTACCGCCGAGGTTCACCGACCCGGTGTCGACGAACCCTGCGCGGATGAGCCCCATATCGGCCAGCAGTTCGACGTGCCGGTACCGGTCTTCGATGGTCGGCCCGATACCGGTCGTCGGATAACAGATGATGCCGGGATGTTGTTCGACCACCGGCCGGTATGCAGCCGCGTACTGCGCGGCGGCGCCCTCGGGGGGCGCGGCGATGTCGGCCGCGTGCGTATGGATGACCGTCGCGCCCGCGTCGACACACGCGAGCGCATCCTTCGCCTGCTCCTCGGGCGTGATCGGCACGCGCGCGTTGCGGCGCCTACCGGTCACGCCGTTCATCGCTGCTTCGATGATCACCGGAGCAGTCATCGGCTGTCTCCCCGGTCGAGCTCGTTGTAGAGGCGTTCCATCTCGACGAGACCGCCCCAGTGTTCCACGATCTTGTCGTTCTCGATCCGCCAGATCTCGAGCTGGTCGACGGAGACACGGTGCCCGGTCGCAGGCACGCCGAGGAACGTGCCGGTGTGTGTCGACGACACACGCACATGTTGCACGACCCGATCGCCGTCCGCGACGAGCGCCAGCCGCTCGAATGAGGACTCCGAGAACGGGCTCGCGCGACGACGCCCCTTCATCTGCTCCCATGTACCTGCGAGATCCGCTCGATGGGCGTGCGAGTAATACCGCTCCGCGTCGAAGCACGCAGCCGCGCCCGCAACATCCCCGCTGTCGAGGCAGTCGATGAAACGACGCACCAGCGCCTTGTTCTGTTCCGGCGTGCTCATGGGCGGTTAGCTTCCCACGTCATGCGGACGCGGATCACGGAGATGTTGGGCATCGAGTACCCGATCGTGCAGGCACCGATGGGGTTCATCGCCCGGGCCCAGCTCGCATCGGCCGTGTCCAACGCGGGCGGCCTGGGCATCATCGAGACATCGTCGGGGCGCCTCGACGAGGTGCAGGTCGAGATCGCCAAGATGCGTGATCTCACCGACAAGCCGTTCGGCGTGAACATTGCCCAGCTGTTCGTCCGCGATCCCGCGATCGTCGACTTCGTGGCCGAGCACGACGTTCGGTTCGTGACGACGTCGGCCGGTGATCCGACGAAGTTCACGCGCGCGCTCAAGGACGCCGGGATCACGGTGTTCCATGTCGTACCGTCATTGCGCGGGGCGCTGAAGGCGGTCGACGCGGGTGTCGACGGGCTGGTCGTCGAGGGAAACGAAGGTGGCGGCTTCAAGGCACCGACCGGCGCATCGACGATGGTGCTGTTGCCCTTGATCGCGTCGCGTGTCGACGTGCCGATCGTCGCCGCCGGTGGGATCTGCGACGGCCGGTCGATGGCTGCCGCACTCGTGCTGGGTGCCGAAGGCGTGCAGATGGGGACACGCATGGTGAGTGCCGCGGAGTCGCCGGTGCACGACAACTGGAAGCAGCTCATCTGCTCGTCCAACGAAGGTGACACGCTGTTGCTGAATCGCCATGCACCTCCGGCGTTCCGGGTCCTGCGCACGGGCTTCAGTGAGTCTGCCGAACGAGAGGATCGCGCCGTGATCCCGAACCTGCAGGCCGTGCACGATCTCTACTTCGGGGGCAATCTGGAAGCGTCGTTCGCGTTCAGCGGACAGGTTGCGGGTCGCATCGACGAAGTGCGGCCCGTTGCGGAGATATTGCGTGACACGGTCGCCGGCTGCGAAGCAGTGCTCGGCGAGACGAGTTCGCGTTACTGCTGACGCGGTGCGGCGAGGAGCTACGGCTGCAATACGACCTTGATCGCGCCGTGGGCGCGGTCGGCCGCGACGGCGAAGGCGTGCGGCGCGTCCTCGAGGCCGAAGCGGTGGGTGATCAGCGCCGTCGCGATCTCGGGATGGTTGGCGAGCACCTTGACGGCGATGTCGAATTCCCGCTCTCCGTGTGCCTCTCCGTAGACGAAGGCAGGCACGATCGTCAGCTCGCGCATCTGGGCCCGGAGAAAGGAGATCGAGATCGGCTCCCACGTCGTCGAGACGAGCACAAGCACGCCGCCCCGGCGACAGTGCTTCACCGCGTCGTCGAAGCCGGCGGCGGTACCCGACGCCTCGATGACGACGTCCGCGTTGCGTGGCACGTCCCTCTCGAGCCCGAGCGCTTCGGCCGTGTCTCGCTGCACGTCGTGCCGCGCGGAGATTCCGACGCCGGCGCCGAGGTCACGCGCGACCGCACCGCAGAGGAGGCCGATCGTCCCGGCGCCGATCACACCGACCCGCATGCCCGGCGCGATCGCGCCCCGGTTGCACGCGTGCACGGCGACAGCGATCGGCTCGACGAGTGACGCGTCCTCGATGGGCACCGCGACAGGCAAGGCTGCGAGGCACGAGCCGTCGACGCGAAGCTCGTCGGACATGCCACCGTCGACGAAGATGCCCAGCATCGACTCCGAGACCGTGCGGCACAGATACGCCCGCCCGTTGCGGCAGTATTCGCACTCGCCGCACGCGGTGAACGGGTGCACCGCCACGAACGTTCCGTCGTCGAGCTCGCCGGCGATCTCGTGACCGATGGTCGCCACCGAGATGCCGGTGCGCAGCATCTCGAGATCCGAGCCGCAGATCCCGGCGCTGCGGACGCGTACGCGCACACCTGGACCATCCGGCGCCGGTACGTCGACCACGCGCACGCCTTCGTCGGTGTTGCGAACGGCCCGCACGGCTCGATTCTTGCATTCCTCACGGGAGGGCGACCCCCGCGGGCAGCCAACTAGTGTTCGCCGCGTCCCGCTGCAGGAGGAACACATGGCGACGTCCGGCTCGATTCTCGGTAATCCGGTGCTCCGCAAGGAGGACCCGGGGATCCTCACCGGTGAGACGCAGTACTACGACGACCTGAAGGTCGACGGTCTCCTGCACGTCGCGTTCCTACGTTCGACCGTGGCACACGCGAACGTGACATCGATCGACGCCGACGACGCGCGGTCGATGCCGGGTGTGATCGCGGTGTACACCGCGGCCGACCTCGAGCTGCCGGCCGTGCACGGATTCGTCATGCTGCCTCCCACGATGAACCGGCCGCCGCTCGCCACGGACAAGGTCCGGTTCGTCGGCGACATCGTCGCGATGGTCGTTGCCGAGAGCAAAGGCGAAGCACTGGACGCGGCCGAGACGATCATCGTCGACTACGACGAGCTGCCCGCCGTGGCGACGGTGCAGGCCGCGCTTGCCGACGGGGCACCCGTGCTGCACGAGGCCCAGGGTTCGAACGTTGCCAACGCCATGGGCACAGGACCGGTCGAGGGTGTGCTCGACGACGCCGATGTGGTCGTGCGCGAGCAGATCGTCAACCAGCGCGTCGCGCCGGTGCCGATGGAGCCGGGCGGGATCGTCGCCGTGCCCGGAGAGCCTGCAGGTGGGCTGTCGATCTGGGTCGCCTCGCAGGGACCACACGGGGTGCGCGACGAGATCGCGATGCTGCTCGGGATCGATCCTGCGTTGATCCGCGCGCGGCAGGGCGCGGTCGGAGGTGGTTTCGGCGCGAAGCAGGGCATGACCGTCGAGCACCTGCTCACGGCCAAGGCGGCGCTCCTGCTCGGGCGGCCGGTGAAGTGGACCGAGACGCGGTCGGAGAACATGGTCGCGATGTGGCACGGTCGTGGTCACGTCCACGACGTCGAGCTGGGGCTGAAGCGGGACGGCACGATCACAGGGCTCCGTGTGCACACGATCGCCGACGCGGGTGCGTACGCGGGCATCGGTGCGTTCCTTGCGTTCTTCACGCAGATGATGTCAGCGAACGTCTACGTCGTGCCCAAGGTCGAGTACAACTGGCAGGCGGTCGTGACGAACACGACGCCCGTCGCCGCATACCGCGGCGCGGGCCGACCGGAAGCGATCCACATGATGGAACGCATCCTCGACATTGCGGCCGACGAGCTCGGAATCGATCCCGTCGAGATCCGGCGGAAGAACTTCATCCCGCCCGAGGCGTTCCCGTACATGCCGAACAC
>DASQHW010000616.1:0-6036 GCA_035631895.1 Acidimicrobiia bacterium
CGGGATCTCGTGCAGTTGGTCGTGCAGGTCGGCGAGCAGGCGCACATTCGCATAGAGCGACCGCGGATCCTTCGTCATCGCGTCCATCATCATCGGGCCCACGATGCGCTCCATCACCATCTCGGTGCCGCCGGCGCGCACCTCTTCGACCCGCGGCACGGGATAACCGTGTGCTGCGACGTACTCGATCGTGCGCGCTTCTCGCTCGAGCGAGCGGCCGTCGCGCGTCTTGCGGAGGACGAGATCAGGCCCGAACTCGAAGATGTCGCCGTCCCGGCCGGAGGCGATCAACTTCCCCCGCTCAACCACCGTTTGGTCCTCCAGTGGTCATCGACCTCCACGCCCGACCAAACGTGTTCTAGACGATGCGGGTGGTCTTGTCGCCCCAGTAGCGGTCCCGGAGGAGCCGCTTGTACAGCTTGCCGGTCTGCTCGCGCGGCAGCTCGCGATCGAAGTCGATGGCCTTCGGGCACTTGTAGTGGGCGAGGTGCTCGCGGCAGTACGCGAGCAGCTCCCGTTCGAGCGCCGGCCCGGCGTCGTCCCACTGCACCGGCTGCACGACGGCGTGCACCTTCTCGCCCATGTCCGGGTCCGGGATGCCGAAGACCGCGACGTCGTAGACCTTGGGATGCTCGATCAGCACGTTCTCGGCTTCCTGGGGGTAGATGTTCACGCCGCCCGACACGATCATGAACGTGCGGCGGTCGGTGAGGTACAGGTATCCGTCGTCGTCGAGGTAGCCCATGTCGCCGACGGTGGACCAGCCGTGCGCGTTGAACGCGTCCGCCGTCTTGGCCTCGTCCTTGTGGTACTCGAACCCGACGCGGCTCACCACGGGCTCGAACCACACCGTGCCGACCTCGCCCGCAGGCAGCGGTTGCCCGTCCTCGTCGAGGATGTGGATGGGCCCGAGCATGCTGCGGCCGACGGACCCGGGATGAGCGAGCCAGTCCGCAGAGGTGATGTAGGTCGCGCCCATGCCCTCGGTCGCCGAGTAGTACTCGTCGATGACCGGGCCCCACCAGTCGATCATCTTCCGCTTCGTCTCCACCGAGCACGGCGCGGCGGCATGGATCGCGACCTTCATCGAAGAGACGTCGTAGTTGTTGCGCACCTCGTCGGGGAGCTTGAGCATCCGCACGAACATGGTGGGCACCCATTGGGCGTGCGTGACGTGGTACTTCTCGATCGCGGCGAGCGCCTGCTCGGGATCGAACTGCTCCATCACGATGCACGTGCCACCGAGACGCATCGTGCTCATGCAATAGAACAACGGCGCCGAGTGGTACAGCGGCGCGGGCGAGAGGTAGACGGAGTGCTCGTCCATGCGCCAGACCGCGGTCATCATGCCCATCTCGGGCGGCTGCTCGCCGATGCGCTTGCGCTCGATCTTGTACTTCACGCCCTTCGGCCGCCCGGTCGTTCCCGACGAGTACAGCATCCGCGTGCCCTCGAGCTCTTCGGCGAGCGGCGCTGCGGGGTAGCGCGCTATCGCGTCCTCGTACGGCTCGTAGCCCTCGATGGGAGCGCCTACCGCGAGCCGGACCTTGACGCGCGGCATCTTGTCGACGAGCTCGGCGGCGACGTCCGCAAGTGCGTCCCCCACGACGAGCACCTGGGCGTCACAGTCGTCGATGATGTACGCGACTTCCTCGGCGTTGAAGTGCGTGTTGATGCACGTGAAGAAGAGGCCGGAGCGCTGCGCGGCCCAGCACGGCTCGAAGAACTCACGCCGGTTCTCCATCAGCACCGCGATGTGGTCGCCGAACCGCAGCCCTGCGTCCCAGAACAGCTGCGCGACCTGATTCGAGCGATCGTTCAGCTCGCGATACGTGACGGCCTCCCCTGAGGAGGCCATCACGTATGCAACGTGGTCAGGCCGATCGGCGGCGTGCTTTCCCGGCCACACGGTTCGGCCGGATCAGAACGAGGTGATGACCGAGCGGATGACTTCGCCCTTTTCCATGGCCGTGAACGCGTCGTTGACCTGGTCGAGCTTGATCGTCTGCGACACCATCGCGTCGAGGTCGAGCCTGCCGGTCTCGATGAGGTCGGCGTACCTCTGGAAATCGCGCCGCACCTGCCCGGAGCCGTACTTGCAACCCTTCAGCGTCTTCTCGTTGAACAACAGGTCGAATGTCGGCAGCGTCACTTCCGCGTCGCCGCGGGTCATGCCGACCATGACCGCGGTGCCGCCCTTGCGGATCATGTTGTACGCCTGCAGCACCGTCTCGGGGAGGCCGATCACTTCGAACGCATAGTCGACACCGCGCCCGCTGGTGAGCTGCTGCACCTGGGCGACCGCGTCACCCTCGCCGGGGTCGACGAAGTCGGTGGCGCCGAGAGACTCGGCAGTCTTGCGCTTCAGCTCGACGGGATCGACGGCGATGATGCGGCTGGCGCCGGCGATGCGCGCGCCCTGGATGACGGCCTGGCCGACGCCACCGCACCCGATGACCGCGACCGTCGTGCCCGGCTGCACCCTGGCGGTGTTCAACGCGGCGCCCACACCGGTGGTGACGCCGCAGCCGATCAGGGCGAGCTGCTCGTCGGGCACCGACGTGTCGACCTTCACGACCGACTGCTCGCTGCACGTCATCGCTTCTGCGAACGTGCCGAGGCCGGTCATCGCCATGTACTGGCTGCCGTCGGTCCGGGTGCCGCGCATCGCCATCATCACGTTGAACTCGTTGTCGCACAGGTGCGACTGGTCGTGCAGGCAGAACCAGCACGTGCCGCACGCAGGAATGAATGCGGCGACGATGTGATCGCCGGCCTTGACCTTGGTGACCTCGTTGCCGACCTCGACCACGGTGCCGGCGCCCTCGTGCCCCAGAATCGTGCCGGGCATGATGCCCGCCACGTAGCCGTTCTTCAGCGAAAGGTCGGAGTGGCAGACGCCGCTCGCGCCGAGCTGGACGATGACGTCGCGGGGGCCGGGGGGTGACGGCTCCAAGTTCTCGATCGAGAGCGGCCCGCCCGTTTCGGTGAACACTGCAGCCCGCATGGGCCTCCTCCTTGACCGGATAGACAGAGGGAACCTACCGCGGCGTGTCGGGCTCGTGCGACGGGCCCGAGCGCTGCGACGGGCGACACCGGCGGCGATCCGGCTCGCCGCTGCGGCCGGAGGTCGCGACGGTCGGTATCCTGCGCGCCCGTGCCGGAGCTCAGGGCCATCCCCCGCAAGCATCTCGCGATCATCACGTGCATGGACGCCCGCATCGATCCGCAGCGCGCCCTCGGTCTGGAGCTCGGCGACGCGCACGTCCTCCGCAACGCCGGTGCGGTCGTGAGTGACGACATGCTCCGCTCGCTCGTGCTCTCGCAGCGGTTGCTGGAGACCCGGTCGGTCGCGGTCATGGCGCACACGGAGTGCGGACTGCGGGACGTACACGACGACGAGCTCGCCCGACAGCTGGAGCGCGAGACAGGGTCGGCGCCCCCGTTCGCGTTCGGGGCGTTCCATGACCTCGACGAGCACGTCCGAGGTGAAGTCGGGCGCGTCAGAGCATGTCCGTGGCTCGCGCACGTGGACGATGTGCGCGGGTACGTGCTCGACGTGTCCGACGGGACGGTTCGCACCGTCGTTTAGCCTTGTCTCCGTGCGTGTCGCGTATTTCGGCCCGGCCGGGACGTTCACCGAGGAAGCACTGCTCTCACAGCCCGATCTCGCCGCGGGGAAACGCACGCCGCATTCGACCGTGCCGGAGGTGCTGGCGGCGGTCGAACGCGGTGAGGCGGACGGTGGCGTCGTGCCGATCGAGAACATGATCGAGGGCTCGGTATCGGTCACCCTCGACACGCTTGCCTTCGACAGCGATCTGCTCATCCAGCGCGAGATCGACCTCCCGGTGTCGCTGAACCTGTGCGCTCCGCCCGGTGTGGGACTCACCGACGTGAAGACGGTCGTGTCGTTCCCGCATGCCCTCGCGCAGTGCCGGGGCTGGCTCGCCAAGAAGCTGCCGGCTGCCGAGCAACGGGCATCGCACTCGACCTCGGACGCGGCACGCGAGGTGTCGAAGTCGAAACGTCGGGACCTTGCCGCGATCTGCAATGCGCTCGCCGCGAAGTTGTACGGGCTCGACGTGCTCGCGTCCGAGATCGAGGACCATCCGGAGAACCAGACCCGGTTCGTGCTCGTCGGGCGCGGCGTGCCCGCGCCGACCGGCCACGACAAGACGTCGATCGTCTGCTTCCAGCGTGAGGACCGGCCGGGCTCGCTCCTTGCGATCCTCCAGGAATTCGCAGCGCGCGCCGTCAACCTCACCAAGCTCGAGTCGCGGCCGACCAAGCGCGGCCTCGGCGACTACTGCTTCTTCATCGACTGCGAAGGGCACGTCGCCGACGAGGTGATCGCCGATGCGCTTCGCAACCTGGTGGCGAAGAACGCGGAGGTCAAGTTCCTCGGTTCGTATCCGGTCGGCGGCCCGCTCGAGGCGGGCGTCGAGCGTCGCCGCGCTGTGGGCCGAGCGTGGAAGCACGCGGCGTCGTGGGTCGAGTCCTTGCGCGCCCAGATCCGGGAGGCGGACGAGTGATCGACCTGCGCCGGCTGCGCGAGGACCCCGAATACCGGCGCGGCATCGAGCGCAAGCGCGTGCGGGCGGGTGTGATCGACGAGGTGCTCGGTCTCGACCAGGTGCGGCGGAAGCTCGCGTCCGAGGTCGACGGGATGCGCGCGCGCCAGAACGCGGCGTCGGCGGAGGTCGGCAAGGCGGCACCCGAGGAGCGACAGGCGAAGATCCACGCGGCCGGCGAGCTCAAGCTGGAGCTCGCGGCGCAGGAAGAGGCGCTGCGCGAGGTCGAAACGGCGTTGCGCGAGCTGGCACTCCAGCTGCCGAACCCCGCCGAGCCGTCGGTCCCCGACGGCGGCGAGGACGAAGGAGAGGTGCGCAAGGTCGTCGGCGAGACGCCCGACGCCCCGCCGCTCGACCACGCCGCCTTCGGCGAGGCGCTCGGCCTCGTGGACACCGTGCACGCGGCCGAGGCGAGCGGCTCTCGGTTCGCGTACCTGATGCGTGAAGCAGCGTTGCTCGAGCTCGCGCTCGTCAACTACGCGATGGAGACGATCACCCGCCACGGGTTCGTTCCGGTGATCACCCCCGCGCTCGTGCGCGAGCGGACGATGGAGGAAGCAGGCTTCTTCCCGACCGACCGTGCGCAGGTGTACGACGTCGACAATGGGGAGCTGTTCCTGCTCGGCACCAGCGAGGTCGCCCTCTCCGCGCTGCATCGCGGCGAAACGTTCACCGCCGACCAGTTGCCCGCGCGCTACGCCGGGTACTCCACGTGCTTTCGGCGGGAGGCCGGCACCTACGGCAAGGACACTCGCGGCATCTTCCGCGTGCATCAGTTCGACAAGGTCGAGATGTTCTCGTTCTGCGCGCCGGATGCGAGCGGCGAGGAACACGAACGGATCCTCGCGATCGAGGAGGAGATCATCAGTGGTCTCGGCCTGCCGTACCGTGTGGTGAACATCGCGGCAGGCGACCTCGGCCCGGCCGCCGCCAAGAAGTACGACATCGAGGCGTGGCTCCCGTCAGAGGGCCGTTATCGCGAGCTCACGTCGTGCTCGAACTACACCGACTACTCCGCGCGCCGGCTCGGCACCCGCGTGAAGGGTGAGAAGGGCTCGCAACTCGTGCACACGCTCAACGGCACGGCCTGCGCGGTGAGCCGGACGCTCGTCTTCCTGTTCGAGCACAATCAGCAACAGGACGGCAGCTTCGAAGTCCCCGATGCACTCCGTCGCTACACCGGCTTCGATCGCATCCCCCCGCGCTGAGATCGTTCTTGCGACTGCTGGCGACAATATTGTCGTCGTAGGTCGCAAGAACCGGGCGATCACCGATCGGTACGCTTGCCGCCGGAGGGATGCCGGAGCGGCCGAACGGGGCGGTCTTGAAAACCGTTGTGCGCAAGCACCCAGGGTTCGAATCCCTGTCCCTCCGCTGCTTCGCTAGTCCCGCTCGACTCTTCGTAGTCCGCGCTCAGGCGTCCACGACTCGACGACGAGTTTGGTGGCATCGGCGTTGAGTC
>DASQHW010000617.1:0-3426 GCA_035631895.1 Acidimicrobiia bacterium
CGTGAATGCCGCCTGGGCGATCTCGCAGATGCACGCGTAGCTCATCACAGATCTCCATGTCTACGCGGCACCTCTCTCGTCCGATCTGGAGCCGAACGGCCCTACCGCGCCATGCCGCGCCGGGCGCACGCTCGCGACAGCACCGATCGGGAGGAGCGTCATGGAAGTCTTCGATGACACGTTCGTGCCGCCCGGCCTCACCGAGGTCTGGGCGCAGCATTGCCCACGATGCGTCTGGCCATACCTGCACCCCGTCCAATCCCTCGACCAAACACGGTTGCTGTGCGCATCGTGCGGACACTGCTGGCATCTCACACACGGACGTCTGCGTCCGGTCGATCCGTTGACCTGTCACGGCTGCACCGCCCGCGCCCGCCGCGACTGCATCACGTTGCTCCAATGCGAGTTCCCACACTTCTCAGCCGGAACTGCAAACTACGACGAACTCGCGAACACCTGACAACCGTTCACTTCGCTGAGCTCACCGTCGCTCGACACATCGATCCACAACGTTTCCTTTGTACGCGGGGATGGGACACCGTGATCGTCGTAGTCTGCTCACATGACAGACCTGTTGTATCTTCGCGACGCGTATGTCGATCAGTTCGACGCGCACGTCGTCGCGGTCGATGGGAGCCGGGTCACGCTCGACCGTACGGCGTTCTATCCCACGGGCGGTGGGCAGCCGCACGACACGGGGACGATCGATGGCCACGCAGTTGTCGACGTCGTGAAGCAGGGGTCGGACGTGTGGCACGTGCTCGACGGGCAGGCACCTCCGGTCGGTGCGACCGTTCGGTGTGCGCTCGACTGGGAACGCAGGCACAAGTTGATGCGTACACACTCGGCACTGCACGTGCTCTGTGGCGTCATCTGGAACGAGTGGGGGAAGCCGGTGACGGGTGGCAACATGGAACCGCTCGAAGCGCGCATGGACTTCGCATTCGATCCGCTCCCTGACGGATTCGCGACGCGTGTCGCCGAGCTTGTGAACGCCGAGATCCGGGCGGATCGTCCGATCACGATCTCCTTCCTGTCGCGCGATACGGCCGTCGAGGACGAGGACCTCATCCGCACGAAGGTCAACCTGATCCCTGACTCCGTTCAGGAGGTACGCGTCGTCGACATCGTGGGCCTCGACAAGCAGGCAGATGGCGGCACACACGTGCATTCCACGGGCGAGATCGGCACGTTCGAGGTCGTGAAGACCGAGAGCAAGGGCAAGGGCAACAAGCGCTTGCGCGTCCGCGTCCTCGACGGGTGACGTTCGGCCGGACGAACGACCATTGGTCGTTCACCGACGCCCGAGGACGGAGAATGACCAACGGTCGAGCCCCTGTGTGCGGCCCTGCTCCCGAGCAAGGACCCACGCTCCCTCCAAGGTCTCGTGCTTTGTCGCCTCACGACGCACGGCTCGCCGATCCCTCCGAGGGATCGTCACGGGCTTGTCCCGGTCTCGAACGGATCGGTGTCAATCTCATGGCCGCGCCCGTCCATGCGAGTGGGTCGAATCGCGGGGGCTATCCTGACGACAGGCTTCTTCTTCGCCGGGCAGATGGTTCGCCGACCGGGGCTCAGATCGGTCGTGTCGAAATGCCGTCGTGTGACATGGATGCGTCGGCCGCCTCGAATGTCCGCCCGATGCTGGTCGCCGCGACGGCAACCGACGAGGCGGACCGCCGTCTCTCGAAGCCCCGAATTCTCGCCGCGCTCGGACGTCGATCACTCCCGTCGCTCCTCGAGGCGACCGTCATTCCCGCCGTTCTGTTCTACGTGTTCCTCGTGAGCATCGGCCCGACCGTGGCGATGCTCGCCGTGCTTTCGTGGTCGTACGGTGCGGTCGCGCGCAGGCTGCTCAGCGGTCACCGGATCCCCGCAATCTTGATGCTCGCGGTGCTCGGACTCACCGTGCGCACGATCGTCGGGATCATGAGCGGCACGTTCATCTACTTCTTGCAGCCGGTGGTGACGACGCTGGCTCTCGCGGTGGTGTTCCTCGGGTCGCTGTTGTTCGGCCGGCCGATCATCGGTCGGCTCGCGTCGGATTTCTGCCCACTTTCACCCGAGATCGCGAATCGCCCGGCGATTCTGCGCCTCTTCTGGGGTCTCACACTGCTGTGGGCAGGTGTACACGTCCTCACCGCCGCGGCGACGTTCGGGCTGCTCGTCAGCCTTCCCACGCAGACGTTCGTCGCGTTGAAGACTCTCGTGTGCCTGGCGATCACCGTGGTGGCCATCGTCCTCACCGTGTCCTGGTCGATCCGCACGGCGCGCGCCGAAGATCTCGTCATGGCGCGGGTGGAGACGTGACGATGGCCAACATCCATGGTGAGCCGCACCTGCTGAAGCAGATCCGTGCGCTCGCCGAGGAACGGCTCGACCTCCTCCGCACGTCGGGCGCGAACTTCGGGCTCGGGGAGAAGGAGCACGACCGACTCAAGAGCGTCGAGCGCGAGCTGGACGAGACGTACAAGCTTCTGCGCGAGAGCCGCGCCGAACGCGATCGCCAGCGGTTTTCGCGCTAGCGCGCGGTTGGTCAGCTCGTCGTCCTTTCTCGGCATGCCAAGTGACTGCGTCGGTCGTGCCGACGGTTGTCTTCGTGCTCGAGTTCGTACGGATGACCGTGTGGGCGCTCATGCACACCCGACCGGCCGACCGGACGACGTCGGAACGGCCCCCACGGACGTCATCGACCGCTTCTCACTCACGCGCCGAAGCCGCGCTCCTGTGGCGCTTCGCTTCGGGGCAGATCGACGTTGCCGAGTGCCGCAGGCGCATCGAGGCACTTCGTCGCCACCCCTGTTGTAGGCGATGAGCCCCGGGCCGAACGACGATACGAGCGTGTGAGGGCCGGTCCGGGACCGACGAAGGGGCGTTCGGCCCTAGGCGACGAACGGCGAGGTGCGGACGATGAATGTGGCGATGAGATGGGCGAGGAGATGGGCAAGGAGGTTCGAACATGACCTGCGCAACACCGTTCGAACATATTGCTCGTCTGTCGCGCGCCTCCCGCCTCGTCGCGCTCCAGGCTCGCTGCACTGTCGATGAGGCAGTGGCGATCATGAACCAGTGTGTCCAGGCCAGCGGTCAGAGGTTGGACGACATCGTGCTCGCAGTGTTGGAGGAGCGCATCCGGTTCGACCTGGATCAGAGGTCAACCACCTCCCGCACTCCCACCGAGCCTCGGTAACCGTCGCACTTGGTGGGTGCGACCCCCTTGCGAAGACCATGCGGAGAGCGCTCACGCCCGCTGAGCTCGCCGATCCATCTTTCGCACACTGAGTGCCGTCAGCGGGCTACGAAACCGCCGTCGACGGTCAGCGCGTGGCCGGTGACGAAGCTGGCGTGGTCCGAGCAAAGCCATATCACCGCGTCGGCGATTTCGTCAGGTGTGCCCAACCGGCCAATCGGTTCGGTTTGGAGAAG
>DASQHW010000618.1:0-4992 GCA_035631895.1 Acidimicrobiia bacterium
ACCGGCTTCGACATCACCGGGGCATGGGAGAACCCCAACGCATACGCCGCCGCGTCGCTCGGGTCGAGCACCGACGCGTCGCTCACCAGGCCGACCGTTGGTCAGTTCTTGGTGCCGACCGCGGTGATCACCTTTGCTGGGTACGTGATGCAGATGCCCGCCGCTTCCGGTGACACCGACACGGCCGCGCACTATGACGTGGTCTTCCCGTTCTTGCCGACAGGCCTGGCGGTCTGCCCGGCACCGAGCACGGTCGGGATTGCATCGACGTTCTCGTTCCTGGCCACACTGCACTCGCAAGGCAGCGTGCCCTCCGGCACGGGGACGCCGAACACCGTTCAGACCCGTTCCCTGAAGGACATCACCACCGCGACCGTCTCGAGCTCGGCGATCTTGCACATCCGCACGAACAGCAGCTCGACCACCGACAACTTCACGTTCACCCAGGCATGCACCGAGCAGTACCCCGACGTCGCAGACTTCGGCTGCGGCATCGGCTAAGGCTCGATCAACTGAAGAGCGCGCCCGTTCGCTGAACGGGAACCTCTCCGGGAGGGGGTGGGTGAAGACCCACCCCCTCTTCGCGCCTCGCAGCCGGCACGTCGACCACAGGCAATCGGCGACCGGCACAGACTTCGTCATTGGGCGCACCGCGCGACACGACTCCGCCAGCCGAACGCGCTGCTCATAATCCCTGGTCAGCGTGGTGCCCGAGGAGGGATTTGAACCCTCACGCCCTTGCGAGCAGCGGATTTTGAGTCCGCCGTGTCTGCCATTCCACCACTCGGGCGCGCTCGACGCGAAGCGCGTCGATGCATATTGCCATTCGGTACCATCGCCGCGTGGTGGAGTTCGTGGTCGGCATCATCGTCGGAGCATCGGTCGCGCTCTTGCTGATGATCCTGATCGGGCCCTCGCGACGTGTGCGCGCCGAGCGGCCACTCCCTCCCGACGTGCAGGCGAAGCTTCTGCTCGGCCAGGATCCGGACCAGCCGACGATCCCACCGCCGCCTCGGGTGGACGAGCCGCGCCAGTACTCGCCAAACGATCTCGCCGCGCTGGCGAAGCTGGGCGAGGAGCAGCAACGCCGCCGGCGCCGGCGCTGAGCTCCGCTTCAGGCCAGGGCGAAGAGGAAGCGTCCACGGCAGCACTGCGTGTCCTCGACGGTCGCGGTGCCGCGACCCCATCCCCCGCGCGCGCTCAGACGTTCCATCTCGACGTCGAGCACCAACTCGTCTCCCGGGCGGACGACGCGTCGAAAGCGCACGTCCTCGACACCGCCGAAGAGCGGGAGCTTGCCTGCGTAGCGCGGATCGGCCAGTACCGCGATGGCGCCGGCCTGGGCGAGCGCTTCGAGTTGCAGCACGCCGGGGAACACGGGATTTCCGGGGAAATGGCCCGCAAGGAACGGCTCGTCACCCGTGACGACATATCGCGCGCGCACCGCGACTCCGGGCTCGAGCACGTCGACGGCGTCGATGAAGCGAAAGGGGGGCCGGTGCGGAAGCAACGCCACGACCGCATCGGACTCGGGGAGCACGAGTCTCGACAATAGTTTCGTCAACTCGGCAGTTACCGTTCCGTAGGAAACCCCGTGTTCATGCAGCATGTACGGGTCGGACACGGGACCGTGTAACCCTGTCTCGGGAGGCGCGGTCCAAGCACTTCGACCTTTCTCGCCCCACCACGCCTCCGGAGGTCTGTCTTGCGCGTCGCCGTTCTGTTCCCCGGTCAGGGAACGCAAGAACCCGCAATGGGCGAGCCGTGGCAGGAGGACCCCGCGTGGAAGATCGTCGAGCAGGCAGAAGCGGCACTGGGCGAGGCGCTTGCCCCGCTCCTGCTCGAGGCGACGGCTGAGCAACTCGCCCGCACTCGAGACGCGCAGCTCGCCGTGTTGTGTACCTCTCTGGTGGCGTGGGAAGCCGCGCGGCCGTACATCCACGAGACCGTCGCGTTCGCGGGCCATTCACTCGGTCAGGTCACGTCGCTGATTGCCGCAGGAGTAATAGACCTCGAAGACGGCGTGCGCTTCGCGGCGAAGCGCGCAGAGCTGACGCAAGCCGCCGCCGACGCGCATCCCGGTCGCATGGCCGCGCTGCTCGGCGCGACCCCCGCGCAGGCCGAGTCCGCGTGCGCCGCCGCTCCCGACTCGTGCTGGGTCGCGAACGACAACGCGCCCGGACAAGTCGTGATCGCGGGTACCGCGGCGGGTGTCGATGCCGCGATCGGACGGGCGAAGGAGCTCGGGGTCCGCCGCGCCATGCCGTTGAACGTCGGGGGCGCGTTTCATACGCCGCTGATGAGCGACGCGAGGAACGCGCTCGCAGACATCCTCGAGGACATCACGTTCCACGCGCCGAGCGCACCGGTCGTCTCCAACCACGACGGCGTTGCGTACGTCGATTCGGATGGTTGGCGCGTGCGGCTCGCCGAGCACGTGATCGTGCCGGTGCGGTGGCGCGTGTCGATGGAAACACTCGTGGGCCGCGGCGCCGAGGCCTTCGTGGAGGTCGGGCACGGGTCGATGATCGCCGGCGTCGCCAAGCGAACAGTGCCCGAGACACCTGTCCTACCGTGCGGTTCGCCGGCCGAGTGCGCTTCGCTCAGGGAGACGACAGCGCAGCGACCGGAGGGGAGCGGGGTGCGGAGTCGACCCGAGAAAGTGGAGTCGTCGTGACCGTTCCCCTCGTCCCTTTGCACGGTGAGCGGCTCACCGTGCCGGAGCGCATGATCGTGGCGCCGGCCGTCGGTGTGTTCCGGCCGGCCGGCCTCGACGAAGGCGCGTCCCTGCGTGTCGGCGACGTGCTCGGCGTCGTCGAGGGGCCCGGGACCGAAGCCCTCGTCCGCAGCCCGTTCCGCGGCACACTGATGGGCATGCTCGCTCACCCGGGTGAACGCCTGCGTGAGGGCCAACCGGTCGCGTGGTTGAGGGTCGCGTGAGCCTTCCGGCGGCAATCATCGGCTGGGGCACTGCCGTTCCCGACGGCAAGGTGACCAACGCCGATCTCGAGGCACGTGTGGACACGAGCGACGCCTGGATCGTCGAACGCACCGGCATCCGCGAGCGTCGGGTCGCGGGTGAGGGCGAGACGACTGCGTCGCTCGGCACGGCCGCCGCGGCGCAGGCGATCAAACGCGCCGGCCTCACGCCTGCGGACATCGACCTCATGATCGTCGCGACCGCATCGCCCGAGCAGCCACTCCCCCACACCGGCGCGTTCGTCGGCGAGGCGCTCGGCTTGCGGTGTGGCTCGTTCGACCTCTCGGCTGCGTGCGCCGGTTTCGTCTACGAGCTCGTCGTCGCCGCGTCGTTGCTCCAGACCGTGTACGACCACGTGCTGATCGTCGGCGCCGAGACCCTCAGCCGGATCATCGACCCCGAAGACCGCGCGACGACCGTGCTCTTCGGGGACGGCGCTGGCGCCGCGGTCATGGCGCGCACGGCCGGTGAACCGGGCCTGCTCGCCTGGGACCTGGGATGCGATGGATCCGCTGCCGGGTTGCTCGAGATCCCGGCCGGCGGTTCGAGGCTTCCCGCATCTGTCCACACGGTGGCCGGTCGTGGGCACTACCTGAAGATGGCCGGCCAGGAAGTGTTCCGGCGCGCGGTGCGCGTCGTGGTGGAATCGGCAACGAAGACACTCGAACGCGCCGGAGTGGACGCAGCCGACGTCGCCTGGTTCGTGCCACACCAGGCCAACGCCCGGATCATCGACGCCGCCGCGCAACGCCTCGGCTTCGGCGCCGAGCGCGCCCTCGTCAACATCGATCGCTACGGCAACACGTCGTCTGCGTCGATCCCGCTCGCATTGTTCGAAGCCGTCGACGAGGGTCGCGTCCGCGACGGTGACCTCGTGCTCTGCTCGGGGTTCGGCGCCGGCATGACGTGGGCGAGCGCGCTGATCCGATGGGGCGCCCGATGACGGGCGCTCGTGCAGAACGCGTGGCGTTCGTGACCGGTGGGTCTCGAGGCATCGGCCGGGCCATCGTTGTGGCTCTCGCGCGCGCGGGCCATCCGGTCGTCTTCTGCTACACGTCGGATGAAGACGGTGCACGCGCAACGCAAGAGGCTGCCGAGCATGCGGGTGGAAAGGTGCTCGCCGTACGCGCCGACGTTGCGGACGCGAACGCGGTGGATGCGGCATTCCGCGAGGCCGAGAGCGCCTTCGGGTCCGTGACCGTTCTCGTGAACAACGCCGGGGTCACACGCGACGGTCTCGTCGTGCGGATGAGCGACGAGCACTGGCGTGCCGTGCTCGACACGAATCTGACCGGCGCGTTCCACACGATCCGGCGCGCCACGCCGGCCATGATGAAGGCGCGCTACGGCCGTATCGTCAACATCTCCTCGGCGAGCGGCTTCATCGGTCAGGCCGGGCAGGCGAACTACGCGGCTGCCAAAGCAGGGCTCGTCGGTCTGACCAGAAGCGTGGCGAGGGAGCTTGCCCGCAGGTCCATTACCTGCAACGTGGTGGCGCCGGGACCTATCGTGACCGCGATGACCGAGGACTTGACCGACGACTGGCGCGGAGAGGCCGAGCGCGCGGTGCCGCTGGGCCGCTTCGGCACCGCCGAGGAGTGCGCCGACGTCGTCGCGTTCTTGTGCTCGGATGCCGCGAGCTACGTCACGGGTGCCGTCGTGCCCGTGGACGGTGGGCTCGGCATGGGCCACTGATCCGACAACAGAAGGAAGCTGCTGAATGGAACGCACGCAGGCGCTCGACACGTTGAAAGAGGTCGCGGCCGAGGTATTGAGCGTGGACCCCGACCAGGTCACCGAGACGGCGCGGTTCAAAGAGGACCTCGACGCGGACAGCCTCGACCTGGTCGAGCTCGTGATGGGGCTCGAGGAGCGTTTCGACATCCAGGTCCCCGAAGAGGATCTGGAAGGCGTCACGACCGTCGGGCAGGCCGTCGACCTCGTGCTCTCCAAGGTCGGAGCTTGAGGTGAGCGTCCGGGAGCCGCGCACGCGCGTCGCCGTCACGGGGATG
>DASQHW010000619.1:0-1802 GCA_035631895.1 Acidimicrobiia bacterium
ATCGAGGTGTTCGGGCCGGCGCAGGGCGACGCCCCGCTGGCGGAGGTGTTCGAGGGCGTCATGCGGCCGCCGTACTTCCCGATCCGCCCGCGCGACCTTCCTGCCGACGTGCGCTTCCGGGGCGTCGGCGACGACGTGTTCTGCATCGGCGACGCACGGGTTCGCTCGTGCTGGGTCCGCCACACCGATCCATGCCTCGGCTTTCGGGTCGACGTCAACGGCGTCTCCGTCGCGTACATCTCGGACCATGGTCAGGGATGCGGCCGCGACGACGAGCCGCTCGACCACATTCCCACCGACGTGCTCGAGCTGTGCGACGGTGTCGACCTCCTGATCCACGACGCGCAGCACACCGCCGAGGAGTTCGCGGTTAAGGCCCATTACGGCCACTGCACGGTGGGTTACGCGGTGCATGTGGCGCGCGAGGCAGGCGTGCGGCAGGTGGCGCTGTTCCACCACGACCCCGCGCATCACGACGACGAGGTCGACCGGCTCCTGCTGAGCGCCCGTGACGCGTCGGCGCGTACGGGAGGCCCCGAGGTGATCGCGGCGCACGAGGGGATGGACGTCGTGCTCCGGAAGCGCACCCACGCGGCGCGGAGCGTGCAGTGACGGAGGCGGAGCAGCAGCGCGTCATCACGCCCGATGCCGCGAGCTTCAGGGAGACACTCGGACACTTCGTCACCGGCGTCACGATCATCACCGCCATCGACGATGGCGAACCGGTCGGCATGGCGGCCAACTCGTTCACGTCGGTGTCGCTCGACCCGCCGCTCATCCTCTTCTGCGCCGCGCACAGTTCCAGCACGTGGCCGCGCATCCGGCAGGCCCGCTCGTTCACGGTCAACATCCTCGACGAGCGCCAGGAGGACCTGTGCCGCCTCTTCGCCCAGAAGGGCGCCGACCGCTTCGGCCAGGTCGGATGGCGGCCGGGTGCAGCAGGGTCACCGGTGCTCGACGACGTGCACGCCTACATCGACTGCGAGATCTGGGCCGAGTACGAGGGTGGTGACCACGTCATCGTGGTCGGACGTGTCCTCGACCTCGGCCTCAGCGCCGAGGCGGGCCCCCTGCTCTTCTACCGCGGCACGTACGGGCGCCTGTTGGGATCGTGACCCCGGGGTCGCTCGCGGCCGCGGCGCGAATCACCGTCGGTGCGCTGCTCGTGTGCTCGGGAATCGCGAAGCTCGTGTCTCGACGGGGGAGCGAGGCACAGCTCGCGCGCATGGGCGTGCCCGCGGCGCTCGGTCCCGCGGCATCGATCGCGGTCCCCGTGTTCGAAGTCGTGGTCGGCGTGCTGCTGCTCGCGGTTCCGGGCCGCTGGCCGGTCTGGCTCGCAGTCGCCGCGTTCGGGGTCTTCACCGGTGTCGTCGCCGCGGAGCTGCAACGGGGTGAGCGCGAGCCGTGCCGCTGCTTCGGTGCGTTGAGCAACCGGCCGACCTCGACGCTCACGCTGGTGCGCAACGCGTGGCTGCTGGCGTTGGCAGTCGTCGCGACGGGCGCGAGCGGTGTCAGCGGCGCGGGGTGGCTCACGGCGCTTCTCGCCGCGATCTCCGCGCTCCTCGTCGTCACGACGTGACGATGTGCCATGCTCCGTGCATGGCCTCCGTGCTCCCGTCGTCGGTCGTCGAGGGCGTCGTGATCGTCGATCCGAAAGTGTTCCGCGACGAGCGCGGCCTGTTCATCGAGACGTACCGGCAAGAGTGGGTTCCGGGCTCGCCGTCAATGGTGCAGGCGAACCGGGCCGATCGCCAACGCGGCTGTCTCGTCGGCCTTCACTAGCACCTGCACCAGGCCGACTA
>DASQHW010000620.1:0-2930 GCA_035631895.1 Acidimicrobiia bacterium
GCGATCGGCGCCGATCCCGACCGGATGCGCTGGGCCGTCGACCTCGCCCGCACCGTACAGCGAGAGGCCGGCCGCGACGCCGGTGACGTGTCGTTCGGTGCGTACGTGACCGTCGGCTGCCATCCCGATCGCGACGCAGGCCGCGCCCTGGTGCGCGGGAGCGTCGCTGCGTTCGCGCACTTCTCGGCGATGCCCGGTTCGACGGGCGCGGGTCTCGACGACCACGACCGCGCCCTCGTCGCCGAGGTAGGTCGTCGATACGACAGCAACCTGCACCTCGTCAACAGCGCCGCCCACGCCCAGGTACTGCCGGACGAGTTCGTCGACCGTTTCGCCGTCATCGGCGATTCCGGCACCTGCGCCAAACGGCTGCGCGCGCTCATCGACGCCGGCCTCGACCGTCTCGTGATCACGGGACCGTCCTTCGGCGCCAACCGCGAGGACGTGCGAGTGCACCACGAGCTCGTGACTGAGGAGTTGCTTCCGGCCCTGCGAGCCAAATGACGGTGCGGAGGTAGCAAACTGTCTGCGAGATGGTGATTTCCCTTGGCCGTAGGGACTCGGAGTCCGGCATCGCCCATGTGGTGGCACTCGTGCTGGTGGCCGTCCTCTGCGCGCTTCTGATCGTGGTCCTGGTGCAGTCCGAGGGCGGTGCGCCCCGCGGCCGTCACATCCCGCCATCGCAGCCGCCGATCGCCGTCGATGCCGTCGCACACCGCCTCGGCGCCGCGATCGTCGAGATCGACGCGACGCTCGGCAGTGGCGGGCGGTCGACCGGCACGGGCATGGTGCTGACGCCTTCCGGAGAGGTGCTGACCGACAATCACGTGATTGCGTCGGCCCTCGCGATCACCGTTCGGGCTGCCGGCGGCAGGAGCTTCCCGGCGAAGGTCATCGGCGACGACATCGAGAACGATGTTGCCGTCCTGCAGCTCGATGGCGCGTCGGGTCTCTCGATCATCGCCGTCGGCGGTGCCGGGGCGCTCACAGTCGGCCGGCCGCTCGTGGTGCTGAACGGGAACCAAGCTGTGAAGACTTCCGTCCGGGCGCTCGGTCGCGACGTCACAGCCGGCAGCAGCGGCGACCCGAACGGGATCGAGACGCGACGGGGCGTCATCGAGCTCGATGTTCCGATGCAACCGGTCGATGCCGGCGGCCCCGTCGCCGACGGCCAGGGCGCGATCGTGGCCATGCGCACGGCCGCGTCGGCAGGGCGGCTCTTCAACGAGGAGAGCGGCGGCAACGCCTCCTTCGCGATACCGATGGATCGCGTGCTCGCGATCGTCGGTCAGATCAATGCGGGGCGCAGCACGGAGACAGTGCACGTCGGGCCGAGCGCCGCGATCGGCGCCGACGTGAGTGGCGTGACGAACGGCGCCGGGCTGGCGATCACCGCCGTACACCCGGGGAGCCCGGCTGCCGCCGCCGGCATCGCCGCGCAGGATGTGCTCGCATCCGTCGACGAGACGTCACTGGCTTCACCGGCCGACCTCGAGGCGGTGCTCAACCGCCATGCACCCGGCGACGTGGTGCGCGTCGGCTGGTTCGACCGAAGCGGGGTGTACCACACCGCGAACATGCGATTGGTCGAAGGTGCGCCGGCGTAGTCGACATCTCAGCCGGTCATCTCGTGCAGCTTCTGCACGGTATTCCAGTTGCGGGTCGTAGCCGGCATGCCCAACGCGCGCTCGAAGAACGCGTTGTGCATCTTGCTCCGGCCGTAACCGCGCGGGTAGTAGCCGTAGACCTCACGGCCCACGACCTCGAAGGCGTCCGGCTGGAATCGGCTTCGGTCGATCGCGCGGACGTTCTGCGCCGATGGTGCGTCGCGCAAGAACGTGACGTGCAGTGCCTTCGTGTCGATGTTCTTGTTCAGGAACGGGTTTGACTCCAACGTGCGGGCAAGGTCGCGTGCGCTGCGGACCAACACGGTGACACGGGCGTCGAGCTCACTCGCGATCGCGTCCTCGATGCTCTGTGCGAGCCCGGTCGCGGGCCGCGTCGTACGAAACACCACATTGCCACTCTGGATGTACGTCTGTACCTGCTCGAATCCGAGAGACTCGTACACCTCGCGCAGCTTGGACATCGCCATCACGCGGCCACCGACGTTCACGGCGCGCAGCATCGTCGCGTACGTTGCCATTCGGGGAAGCGTAACGGTCACCGGCGCCGTGATGTGTGAAGTCGTTGTGTGTGAGACTGTGCGGGCGTGTACTCAGCGCGCAGCGGCGCGAACATGGGCGCGACGAGGGGGCGATTCGATGCGCACTTGTGCGACATGACGTTCCGGGATCGTGTAGACGCGGGCCGGCAACTCGCGGCGAAGCTCCGCACCGTCCCGGAGGTCGCGTCCGCGGCACCGGGAGTGTTGGTCGTGCTCGGCTTGCCGCGCGGCGGGGTGCCGGTCGCGTACGAGGTGGCGACGGACCTCGACGCGCCCCTGGACGTCATCCTCGTGCGCAAGCTTGGCGTCCCCGGCCAACCGGAGCTGGCGATGGGTGCCATCGGGGAGCACGGTGCCCGCGTCATCAATCAGCAGGTAGTCGACGCGGCCCGGATCACGGGTGACGCCCTCGTCGCGGTGGAGGCTCGAGAGCGGCGTGAGCTCGAGCGCCGCGCCCGGCAGTTGCGCGGTGCACGCGCGCACGTGCCACTGGAGGGCCGCACGGCGCTCATCGTCGACGACGGCATCGCGACCGGTGCGACCGCGCGTGCTGCGTGCGAAGTCGCGCGTTCGCAGGGTGCGGCGCGTGTGATCCTCGCCGCGCCGGTGGCGCCTCCCGGCACGATCCGTGCGATGCGTCCCGCGGCTGACGCGGTCGTGGTAGTGCAGGCGCCGGAACCATTCTTCGCGATCGGCGAGTTCTACCGCGATTTCTCACCGACCGCCGACGACACGGTGTTCGCGCTGCTCACACGCGCCGAGT
>DASQHW010000621.1:0-5092 GCA_035631895.1 Acidimicrobiia bacterium
CGTCTCATCGGCGAACAGGTGCTCGACCTTGCGATCGTCGATCTCATGATCGGCGGCGGTGCCGGCTTGCGGCTCTGTCAACAACTGGGCGAGACGCTACGCATACTCGCGGTCTCCGCGATCGATCAGCGCGAGCGCGCGATGGCAGCGGGAGCCGACGCGTTCGTTCGCAAGCCGTTCCGGCCCCTTGCGCTGGTGTCTGCGGTCAGAGATCTCGTGGGCACGAGCGCAATCGTGCGCGAGGTGCGGCGCGTGCCGAACCCATGATGGAACGCATCACGAGTGGTCACAGCCGGCTTGATCGGCTCCTGGGCGGCGGCCTCCCTGCCAACGGGATCAATCTCGTCATCGGGCACCCCGGGACCGGAAAGACGATCTTGGCCGAGCAGTACATGTTCCGGAACGCACGACCGGACTCGAAGGGCGTTTACCTCTCGACTGTGTCCGAGCCGTTCGACAAGATCCTGCGCTACGGCGAATCACTGTCGTTCTTCGACCGGGACGCGATCGGCACGTCGATCTTCTTCGACGATCTCGGTGAAACGGTCGATCGCGAGGGGCTCGCCGGCGTGCTCGACCACGTCGATCGTGTCCTCAAGGAACAGCAGCCCGGCTTCGTGGTGATCGACAGCTTCAAGGCACTTCGACCCTTTGCCGCGGACGAAGCCTCGTTCAGGCGATTCCTCCACGATCTCGCAGGCAGGCTGACTGCTGTCGCCACGACGACGATGTGGATCGGCGAGTACGAGCGCGCGCAGTCCGCGAACGCACCGGAGTTCGCCGTTGCGGACGCGATCATCTCCTTGGCAGCGAAACGCACCGCCGAGCGTGAGCTGCGTGTGCTGCAGATCCTCAAGCTCCGTGGGAGTGCGTTCCGATCGGGTGAGCACGCATATCGCATCAATGCCGACGGTGTCGACGTCTTCCCGCGTCTTGCCGATGATCTGGATACGGCCGACTACGCGCTTGGTGACGCTCGCGTCTCGACGGGGATCGCCGCCCTCGACGCGAGCCTCGGCGACGGCCCGTGGCCCGGTGCGGTCACGCTCATCTCGGGACCGACCGGGGCAGGGAAGACGCTGATCTCACTGCACTTCCTGTTCGAGGGTGCGGCACACGGGGAACCCGGGGTACTTGCCACGTTCCAGGAGAACCGTACGCAGCTCGCGCGGATCACCGGTGCCTTCGGCTGGGACATCAACGATCCACATCTTCACGTCCTCAGTCGCTCCCCGGTCGACCTCTACGTCGACGAATGGGTCTACGACCTCCTCGGCCTCGTGGAGCAGACAGGCGCCCGTCGCGTCGTGGTGGACAGCCTCGGCGATCTCATGTTCGCGTCGCCCGACAACATCCGTTTCCGGGAGATGATGTATTCGCTCTCCCAGCGCCTCTCGCGATGCGGGATCAGCCTGATGATGACCCACGAGAGCACCGAGCTCTTCCGCGTGACGCGCCTCTCCGAGATCGGCATGTCGCACATCGCCGACAATGTGGTGATGCTGCAATACGTCCGGACCGAATCACAGGTCAAACGCGCGCTCCTCGTGCTGAAGACGCGAGCGAGCACCCATGACCCGGAGATCCGCGAGTTCCACATCCGTCCGGAAGGCATCGTGCTCGGCGACGTGTTCGACGTCGACCAACGCTTCGACTGAGCGCCTCAGCGCGTGACGATCACGGCCGAACCGTGGCCGAACAAGCCCTGGTTGATCGAGAGGCCGACGCGCGCTCCTTCGACCTGGCGGCCTCCGGCGCGCCCCCGGACCTGCCAGGCGAGCTCGCACACCTGCGCGATCGCCTGGGCGGGCACCGCTTCACCGAACGACGCAAGGCCGCCACTTGCGTTCACCGGGATCCGGCCGCCGATGGCCGTGGCGCCCTCGCGCACCAGCTTCTCGGCTTCGCCGGTCGCGCAGAGGCCGATCTGCTCGTACCACTCGAGTTCCATCGCGGTCGAAAGGTCGTACACCTCTGCGCAATCGAGGTCCTCCGGTCCGAGCCCGGCTTCGTCATACGCCCGCGCCGCGATGGATTCCTTGAAGCCGTGGACCGGCACGTTGCCCGCCCCTGCCGCGCTGTCGGTCGCGAAGTTCGGCAGCTCGATCGTCGTCTGCGGATAGCTCGGGGTCACGGTCGAGATCGCGCGGACCCGCACCGGGTCGGACACGCCATGGGCACGTGCGTAGTCGAGCGAGCTGACGACGATGGCGGCGCCACCGTCGCTCGTCGCGCAGATGTCGAGCAGCCCGAGCGGATCGGCGACGATCGGCGCATTGAGCACGTCGTCGAGACCGACCTCCTTGCGATAGCGGGCATACGGGTTCGCGAGCCCGTGCCGCGCGTTCTTCACCTTGACCTGTGCGAAGTCCTCGCGGGTCGCGCCGAACAGCTCCATCCGGCGGCGCGCGTACAGGCCGAAGTACGTGGGATTGGTCGCGCCGAGCAAGCGGAACCGGAGCCAGTCGGGATCGTCGCCGCGGTCGCCCTTGTTCGGCGCCAGAAATCCCTTGGGTGTCGTGTCGGCGCCGACGACGAGCGCGACGTCGCAGAAGCCGGCGAGGATCTGCGCGCGGGCGGTCGACAGCGCGGTGACGCCCGACGCGCACGCCGCGTACGACGACGCCACCTGCGCCCCGTTCCATCCGAGCGCCTGCGCGAACGTCGCCCCGGACACGTATCCCGGGTAGCCGTTGCGCATCGTGTCGGCGCCGGACACGAACTGGATGTCCCGCCATTCGACGCCGGCATCGTCGAGCGCGGCGCGCGCCGCGACGACGCCGTAGTCCACGAAGTTGCGGCCCCACTTGCCCCACGGGTGCATGCCGGCGCCGAGCACCGCGATGTCCCGGTCGGCGGTCATCGCGTCGCTCCCTGCAATGGCGCCCATTGCCACACCACGTACTCGTGTTCGTCGTCCTCGTAGAGCGGACCGAGCACGAGCTCCATCTCCATGCCCACCTCGAGCTGTCCGGGCTCGGCGCCCGTCGCGAGCTGGCCGAGCACCACCATGCGTTCCTCCGCCAGCTCAACCGCGCACACCGTGTACGGCACGAACGGATCAGGGGCGACATAGGGCTCGGGCGGCGCGTAGTGGTTCGTCGTCCACGACCAGAGCTTCCCGGTACGCGCGAGCTCGACCGGCTCCCGCTCCTCGCCGGGCGCGGCGGGGTTGCCCGAAACCGCCATGGCCGGTGGCCAGTAGTAGGAGCCGGAATCGACACCGCGACCGCCGACGAGCGCCGGCGCCGTTTCGTCCATCGTGAACCAGCCCTCGACGGCGGGTACGCGCGTCTTCATGAGAGGTCTCCCAACCGCTTCAACGTCGCCTCCGCTTCGCCGATGACGCGCGCGACGACCTCTGCCACGCTCGGGAGGTCGTCGATCAGTCCTGCGACCTGCCCGCTCGACAGCACACCGCCGTCGAGCCGGCCTTCGACCAGGCCCGCGCGCAACAACATCGGTGTGTTCGCCGCGAGCACCACCTGTGCCCACTTGAGGTCACTCTCGCGCTTCATCGCCAGACCCTCGCGCAGCATCCCGCGCCACGACGTCCCGGACAGCTTCTTGAACGCGACCGCGTTGCGAAGTGCGCGGGGGAGTGCGGTGACGGCGTTCGAGCGCTCGAGCTCGTCGACGAATTCGGTACGGAGCACACGATGCGGCACCCCGTCGATGCGGGTGGTCACAACCGTGTCGGCGACCGAGCGCTGGAGGTAGTACTGCTTCACGGTGTCGGGCACGGTGCTCTCGCGGGTCAACAGGAAGCGGGTGCCCATCGCGACGCCCGCGGCGCCGTACGCGAGCGCCGCGACCAAGCCCCTTCCGTCGAAGAACCCGCCGGCCGCGATCACGGGTAGGTCGACCGCGTCGACGACTTGCGGCAAGAGCAGGGTTGTCGCGACGGCGCCGGTATGGCCGCCGCCTTCGCCGCCCTGCACGATGACTGCGTCCACGCCCCACGCGGCGACCTTCTCGGCATGGCGGCGCGCGCCGATCGAGGGCACGACGCGCACGCCCGCGTCCTTCAGCGTCTTGATCTGCGCCTCGTTCGGCGCGAGCGCGAACGAAGCCACCTTCACGCCTTCGCGCACGAGCAGCCGGACGCGCTCCGCCGCGTCCTCCGCATCCGCCCGGAGGTTCACGCCGAACGGCCGGTCGGTGCGCGCCTTCACCTCGCGGATCGCCGCCTCGAGCTGCTCGTACGTCATCGTGGCCGACGCGAGGATGCCGAGCGCACCGGCGTTCGCGGTGGCGGTCACGAGCCGTGCGCCCGCGACCCATCCCATCCCGGTCTGCACGATCGGCACCTCGATGCCGAAGAGGTCGCAGATCGGCGTCTGCAGCGCCGTCACGGGTTCGGCACCTCTTCCTCGCCGATGCCGTTCGGGTCGATCACGTCACGGATCCAACGGAGCTCGTCGTCGCTCGGCACCCGGGTCTCCGGAACGCGCCCGTCGATGGCGAGCTCGAAGCCGGTGGCGGCGACGACATCGTCGATCGTGACGCCCGGGTGCACCGACCGCAGGCGCATGCGGTGATCGGGCGTGCCGAAGTCGAGCACACACAGGTTCGTGATCACGTGGCCCAGCTGATGGAACCGTGACGCGTCCGTGCCGAGTGCACGCGCCCGGTCGTAGCCGACGCCACTGACGACGTCGACCGCGGGCACGAACACACGCGTGGAGTGGTTCGCGATCCAGTACGACGTGCGGTCGTTGATGGTGTTCCCGGGTGCGCCCCGCATCCCGAGGAGCTGTGTGCGCGGCGCCTCGTGCGCGCCGATGAACGCGAAGTTCTGGTTGCCCCACACGTCGATCTGGCTCGCGCCCATCATCACGTGCCTTCGGCCCGACCACACGACATCGAACATCGTGCGGTACGGGTTCCAGCCCGCGACCACCTTCTCCGGTGTGGCGACACCCACGGGCACGATGTTCTCGACGAGGACCGCCTCACCGTCGGTCATCACCAGCTCGGGCGCGACCGTCGCCTTGGCGAGCCGGCCGCCGATCGTCGGGAGCGTGCCGATGGGATTCGCGAGAATCTCGCCGTCGGACGCGAAGCAATCTGCGATGGCGGCTGCGCACAC
>DASQHW010000622.1:0-4217 GCA_035631895.1 Acidimicrobiia bacterium
GAATGGCCGGCGCTCATGCCGCGGGCACGTCGTAACCGCTGTGCGGGTGGCCGAGATACGGGAACACCGAGAGGTAGTGCTCGGTGTTCTTGGCGGTCTGGTCGTTGTCACTCGACGTGAGTCCTTGCGTCACCGCGGTAACCGCGGCGTCGGGCGTGAACGTCTTGTCGATCAAGGGATACACGGCGCCCGCGATCGCGCGGAGCTCGATCGTCACGACGTCGTCGGCCAGCCGCCGGCCGTTCGGGAACCCTGCGGCGTCGCCCGCGATCAGCCCGATGTTGTCGGGCTTGGAAGACGGTGGGATCGCCATGTTCAATCGCAGGAGGTCGGCTTGTGTCGAGCCCGTGAAGTTCTGGAACGGCAGGAGCCCGGGCGGGATGCCGGTCAACAAAATCGCCGCGAGGTCCGCACGAGGCTTGCCGGACTCGACGAGCTTCTTCAGGTTCGGAAATGCCGTGGGGTACAGCACCGGGAGCAACTTCGCCAGCTCCGGGTGCAGCACCCCGTCGGCGTACTCGCGGTCGTTGGTCGGCGGATCCGCGTTCCAATCATCCTTGCGCTCCATCGGCACGAGGACCTCGTTGAACAACGGATTGCCGAGACGGGACACCTGCGTCCACGGGCCGACGTTCGCCGGATTCGTCGGCGAGCCCGAGTGGCGGAACCGCACGCGCTGTCGGGAGGCCGTCGTCCAGACGCCGAGCACCGAGAACTTGCTGTCGGCATCGGTCGGATCGATGTTGCCGCGGGTCAGTTGCGTCTTCGGGATCTGCAAAGCGATCGAGTGCACGTTGAGATCCTTGGTCGCGTTCACACCGAGCGCGCTGCCCGGAACCGGGAGCAGGTGCAAGGACTGGATCGGTCGCAATGCACCGAGATCGAAGATCGACCCGAGATCCACGTAGAAGCCCTCGGCGCGCTGGCCGGCGAAGACCTTGCCTCCGCCGGGCAACGCTCGGATCGCTGCGTTTGCCAGCCCCGCGTAGTTCGGTGTCGAGCGGGGGCCGACGTTGCACGGCGGGCACGGCACGTCGGTGGCGAGCACCGTGCGCCTCCCCTCCCCGCGGTCATCGTCCTCGTCGTGTTCGTCGTCCCGGTCGCGGCTCGAGCTCCGATCGTGACGGGTGCTCCGGTCCCAGTCGATCCGCGTCACCGTGTAGAACTGGCGGCGGTTCCACGTCTTCGCATCGAGTGACGTGATCGGTCCGACGTTGTACAGGAACGTCCCGCCCACCTCGATGACCGTCCGGAACCGGAACTCGAAGGAGATGTCGACGCGCGCGTCCGCGTCGTTGTCGATGTGGATCTCGTAGCGCACGTCGTCGCCGAACTCGTAGAAGTTCGGTCCGCCGGCGGGTCCCTGCAGCGGCACGTAGTTCGCGATCAGCGTGACCGCGTCGGGTGCATCCGGGCTCACGAACGCATAGAGGTCGGTGCTGTCGGCAACGGGATCCTTGGAGATCTCCGGTGCCTCGCGGTGTGAGGACATGTTCGAACCTCTTTCGGATCAGCGCGTCGCGTGGAACAGCGATGCGGCCAGTCGACGGTCCTTGATCGTGATCTCCCGCTCGCCGACGTACAGCGAGACGAGACCCTTGCGAACGTCACGCACGTGCGCCACCACCGCGACGTCGACACTGTCGTCGTCAGGCAACCGGGGCACATCGTGCGCGTCGGCCTTCGTCAGAGCCTGTGCAGCGCCCACGGGCACTGCAGCCGCGACCCCGGCCGCCGCTGCTACCGCGGACGAGCGCTTGAGGAACTGCCGTCGACTCGTCGGTTCCATCTGGTCCTCCCCCATGAGGCGAGCGATGAGGTGTACGCCGTGTCTTCGTCGCAGGACCGGGTCGTGGATGACCCGCGGTCTGCGACAAGCCGAGCGTCGTGCACCGTGCACCCGGCGTGCTGATAGACCGACTTCGTGCACGTCCCCGAGATCGATGTCGGACCGTTGATCACCGGCCGAGGTGACCAACGGGGCGTCGCGCTCGAGATCGATGCCGCGTGCAGGGAGACCGGTTTCTTCTCGATTGTCGGTCACGGGGTGAACGCGGGGTTACGCGCACGCCTCGATGCATCGGCTCGCGAATTCTTCGAGCTCGACGATGGTGAGAAGGCCGAGATCGCAATGACGCGCGGCGGCCGCGCCTGGCGCGGGTGGTTCGCGGTCGGCGGCGAGCTGACTTCGGGAGTGCCCGATCTCAAGGAGGGCATCTACTTCGGGCGGGAGCTCGGACCCGACGACGCGCGCGTGCGCGCCGGGGTGCCGCTGCACGGACCCAATCTGTTCCCGCGCCGGCCGGCGGCACTGCGCGAGACGGTGCTCGAGTACCTCGATGCGCTCACCGGAGTCGGTCAGGCCGTGATGCGCGGTGTCGCGCTGGCGCTCGGCCTGGCCGAGGATTGGTTCGCGCGGGAGCTGACGTCCGATCCGACGATCCTGTTCCGCATCTTCCGTTATCCGCCGATGGCGAACGAGCCGACGGCCGGAGATACGGGTACATGGGGCGTGCGGGAGCACACCGACTACGGGTTGCTCACGGTCCTGCTGCAGGACGACACCGGTGGGCTCGAGGTTCGTTCACGGTCGGGATGGCTCGACGTCCAGACCTCGCCGGACGCGTTCGTGTGCAACCTCGGCGACATGCTCGAGCTCATGACCGGCGGCCGCTACCGCTCGACGCCCCACCGCGTGCGCAACACGAGCGATCGCGCCAGGCTGTCGTTCCCCTTCTTCTTCGACCCCGGTTGGGACTCCATGGTGCGTCGCATCCCGGCCTCGGGCGCGCCCATGCCGTCGTCGCCACGGTCGTCGGCGTCCCGGGCCTCCTTGGCGGGGGCACCCCGCTGGGACGGGGCGGCCCTGCACGATCTCACCGGGACGTACGGCGAGTACCTGCTGGCGAAGGTCGCCAAGGTGTTCCCTGCGCTGGGCGTCGATGTCCTGTGACCGCCGGCCACGGCGATCAGCTTCCCCGCCCGACCACCGTTTGGTCCTCCAGTGGTCATTTGCGTCCACTCCCCGATCAAACGTGTGACACGCACCCGGCGCACGGAAGGTCGCGTTTGTGTCGGCGCGGTGTGACCCGTCACGCGCCGGGGCATTCTCTGGCGTGACCTCTTGGCTGCTCCCCGAAGATCCGTTCAACTCGCTCGACGCGTATGTCGCCGCGGGCGGCGGTCAGGCGCTCGGGCTCGCCCGCGAACGCGGCGCCGAATGGACGCTCGATCAACTCGACCGTGCCGGGCTGCGCGGACGCGGCGGCGCGGGCTTTCCGACCGGCCGGAAGTGGCGGTCGGTGTACGACAGCGGACCCGAGCTCGGGGAACACTTCGCCGTTGCGAACGGCGCCGAAGGCGAACCCGGGACCTTCAAGGACCGGCCGCTGATGCGCACGAACCCGTATCAAGTGATCGAAGGCCTGTCGGTAGCGGCCACCGTTGTCCGCGCCCGAGATGCCTTCATCGCGGTGAAGGCCTCCTTCACCCCGGAGATCGACGCCCTCGAACGTGCACTCCGGGAGATGGCGGAAGCGGATCTGCTTTGCGACGCGCCGATCACGTTGATCGCCGGTCCCGAGGAGTACCTCTTCGGCGAGGAGAAGGCACTGTTGGAGGTCATCGAGGGCAACGACCCCCTGCCGCGGTGGCTGCCTCCGTACCTGCACGGTCTCTTCGCAACGACTCCGCAGGAGGGATGGGGCACGGGGAATCAGCCGACCGAGGACCCGAGCCTCGTCGGCTCGAACCCCACGCTCGTGAGCAACGCCGAGACGCTCGCGAACGTGCCGTTGATCCTCGCCCGAGGTGCGGAGTGGTTCCGCAGCATCGGGACGCCCGAGACGCCGGGGCCGTTGCTGTGCACCGTCGTCGGCGACGTCGAGCACGCGGGGTATGCGGAGATCGCTCCCGGCATGACGCTGCGCCAGGTCATCGATCAGGTAGGCGGCGGCGTACGCGACGGCCGCGCGGTAAAGGCGGTCCTGTCCGGAGTGTCCAACCGCGTCCTCACGGGCGCCGACCTCGACGCGCAGGTCAGCTACGAGGGTCTCGAAGCCGTGGGTGGTGGCCTTGGCTCCGCGGGTTTCGTCGTCTACGACGAGACACGGAGCGCGCTGTCGATTGCGCGCATGGTCTCGCGCTTCTTGTACGTGGAGTCCTGCGGCCAGTGCCGGGCATGCAAGTTCGGTTGCGGCGAGATCACCCGCCGCCTG
>DASQHW010000623.1:0-7070 GCA_035631895.1 Acidimicrobiia bacterium
GCGTACGCGCCCTCGTCGACGAGGTCGTGCGACCCATCGAGCAGCGATGGGATCGCAACGACCGCAAGCAGCTCATCGAGGGTATCATCGAGATGCGCAAGGCGGCGCAAGAGCGAGGGCTGTGGCTGCCGCACATGCCCAAGGAGTGGGGCGGGATGGGCCTCGGCCACGTCGAGCTCGCGATGGTGCAGGCCGAAGCCGCGAAGACGAGCTTCGGCCCGTTCGCCATCAATGCGCAGGCGCCCGACGAGGGGAACATGCACACCCTGCTGCACTGGGGCACCGAGGAACAGAAGCAGAAGTACCTGAAGCCGTTGTGCGAAGGCACCAGCGCGTCGTGCTTCGCGATGACCGAGCCCGAAGTGGCCGGCTCCGATCCCACACTGATCAAGACGTGGGCCTACAAAGACGGCGACGAATGGGTGATCAGCGGCCACAAGTGGTTCATCAGCAACGCGCACCGCGCGCGGTTTGCGATCTTGATCGCCCGTACCGAGCAGGAGCCCGACATCCCGCAGGCGGCGAACAGCGCGTTCATCGTCGACCTGCCGTCCGATGGCTGGACCGAGGTACGTGAGGTCGAGACCATGCACGGGCCCGGCGGTCACTCCGAGATCCGCATCGAGGACCTGCGCGTGCACGACGATCAGATGCTCGGAGGCCGCGGACAGGGCCACCTGCTCGGTCAATACCGGCTCGGTCCGGCGCGACTCGCGCACTGCATGCGCTGGATCGCGCAGGCGGAGATGGCGCTCGACATGATGGTCGACCGCTCGCTGAACCGTTTCTCGCACGGCTCGTTGCTCGCCGAGAAGCAGGGCATCCAGTGGATGATCGCGGAATCGACGATCGAGCTGTACCAGTGCAAGCTCATGGTGCTGCACGCTGCGTACAAGATCGACCGCAAGGAAGACTTCAAGAGCGAGGTGTCGATGACGAAGCACTTCGTCGCCAACTCGCTGAACCGCATCATCGACCGTGCGATCCAGGTGCACGGCGCGCTCGGATACTCGAAGGACACCCCGCTCGCCGACATGTTCCTGCACGCACGCTGGGCCCGCTTTGCCGACGGCGCGGACGAGATCCACTTGATGCGCACCGCCGAGCGAGCGATCTCGGCGTTCCGTGACCACGGCACGACGAAGGCGGCCACCGGCAACCTGCCCGTCTAGTACACGATCTCGCGCCGTGCATCCGTAGACTCTCCGTCGATGGGCACGACGTTCTGGCCGACGACCGATCACTGGTCGTGTGAGATCCCACTCCACACGCCGCACCCGCGTCTCGACGCCCTCGCCGCCCGCGGGTTCGTGCAGCTGACCGACCTTCCGTTCGATATCCCGGCGAGCGAGTACGTCGATCTCGAGTACATGGACTGGAAGAGCGGCGGCGACACCAACTTCGCACCGATCGCCACCGCCGACGGTCAGCTCGACTGCCGTGGGTTCTGGAACAAGGGCGACGAGCGGCCCGACAAGGGCGCCCGCTTCACGTCGAATGCCGACAGGTGCCCGACGATCACGCGCTACGTCGAGAGCGTGGGAGCCGACTTCGGCCGCGTGCGAACGATCAAGCTCGAGCCGCAGGACCACGACACCGCGTTCCGCAGCTTTCACCGCGACGACAACAACCGCTTCAATCCCGACGAGCAGGGCTGGGTGGTGCGGGCCTGGGTCGAGCTGACGGATTTCCCCGACAGCTACATGTTGTTGATGGACACCGGGCCCGACGGCCTCCCCGACCCCTCGACCGAAGTGCGGCTCCCGTTGCACAAGGGCGCTCGGTTCGTGGTCGACACCCAGCGGCTCTGGCACGTCGTCGTGCACACCGGCAGCGCCCCGCGCTACGCGCTGATCAGCAGCTTCGAGAGCGGGCCCGCGCTCGACGCGTGGATCAACTCCCAGCTGCCGTCCGGTCGCTGATCCGGTTCATCCGTTCACCGACGCGCACTGCGCGACACCGGCCGGATCGATCGGCGCGGCGGGAAGGTTCGGGTGCGGGACCGACATGTGCGAGAAGTCGAACATCTGAAGCATCGGGTCCGCCGCAGCATCGCGCCGGGTCAACGGAGCAAGCCCGAAGCGTGTTTCGATGAACTTCAGCACCGACGTGTGGTCGTAGACCGTGTGGGACACCGAATGCGCCTTCGCCCAGGGTGAGATCACCAGCGCCGGGACACGGACGCCGTAGCTGTCGAATGCCTGGCCGGGATGACCGTTCGGCCGGATGTCATCGGGTGGCACCGCCGCCGGCGGCTTCACGTGGTCGTAGTACCCGCCGTGCTCGTCGTACAGCAAGAAGAACGCCGACGATGTCCAGTCCGGGCCGCCCGCGAGCGCCTGGAGCAGGTCGTGCGTGAACCGCTGGCCCAACTGCGGGTTCGCGGGCGGGTGCTCGTCGTTCTCTGACGGCCCGAACGGCTGCGACTCCACGAAGGAGACCTGGGGCAGCGTGCCGTGCGCCGCGTCGGTGTAGTACTGCGAGACCGGGAAGACGTGGTCGCTGTGCTGCAGCACGTCGCTGAACAGCAGCTCGACCTGCGCGGAGGCGAGATAGATCTTCCAGCTCACGTGCGCGGCCTCGAGCGACCCGAAGATGGTCGGTTGCGGGAAGCCTCCTTTGGGCGGCAGGTCATTGCTGATGTGGCCGAACGACGAACCGGCGAGCAGGTAGAACCGATTCGGGAACGTGGGCCCCGGCACCGACGCAAAATACCGATCGGCGACGGCGAACTGGTTCGCGAGCGCGTAGTAGAAGGGCAGCGCGCCCGAGTCGTAGCGGCCCATCGTGCGACTGCCCGTCGGGTCTTTGGGGTCGACGTTCTGCGCCGTGAAGCCGTCCATCCTGCCGCCGTCGATCTCGCGATGTGTCGCGTCCCAACCGTGGGCGAGGTCGGCAACCTCGCACATGTTCGGCTGGACGAACGGCCGGATCTTCTCGTGGGGCGCCAGCGGGTTCGGGTTGCCGCGCCGCGGCTCGTTCGCCGAGTGCGGCTGACCCTCGTGGTGCAACAGCCCGAAGTAGTGGTCGTACGACCTGTTCTCCTGCATCAGGACGACGACGTGATCGATCTTCGCGATCCCGTCGCGGCCGCGTCGTGCGTTCTTTGCATCCGCACCGGAGGCGGATGCAAAGGTCGCGGTCGTCGCGAGGACCGTCATCGCGACCAGCACGAACATGCCCCGGTGCCGCAATCGCCGTCCCACTCGACGTCCCCCTGGTCGTGCCGCCGGGTTCGCAACCTAGCCGTGCCGCACGGTCACGTGCTCCAACAGTTGACCGACCGGTCAAGAAGCGAGTCGAATGGCCCGATGCGCTTCGGTTTGTTCATGGCTCCGTTCCACCCGACGGGCCAAAACCCGACGCTTGCCCTCGAACGTGACCTCGAGCTGCTCGAGCACCTCGACCGTCTCGGGTTCCACGAAGCGTGGATCGGCGAGCACCACTCCGGCGGCTACGAGATCATCTCGTCGCCCGAGGTGTTCATCGCGGCCGCGGCGCAGCGGACCAAGCATCTCCGTCTCGGCAGCGGCGTCAACTCGTTGCCGTATCACCATCCGCTCCTGCTCGCCGACCGCTTCGTGCTGCTCGATCACCTCACGCGGGGGCGCGCGATGCTCGGCTGCGGACCGGGCCAGCTGACGTCTGACGCGCACATGCTCGGCATCCCCGCCGACACGCAACGCCCGCGCATGGAGGAAGCGCTCGACGCCATCATGGCGCTCCTCCGGGGCGAGGTCGTCACGATGCAGACCGACTGGTTCACGTTGCAGGACGCGCGCCTGCAGTTGAAGCCGTACAGCGACCCGATGCTGGAGGTTGCGGTCGCGGCCTCGATCTCGCCGACGGGTGCCCGCGCGGCGGGCAAACACGGCGCCGGGCTCCTCTCGATCGCGGCGACGACGAAGCAGGGCTTCGACGCGATCGGCACGCACTGGAAGACCTGGAACGAGGTTGCGGCGAAGCACGGGCACACCGCCGACCGCGCCAAATGGCGACTCGTCGGCCCGATGCACCTCGCCGAGACCAGGGAACAGGCGCGCAAGGACGTCGAGTTCGGCATCGTGCCGTTCTCTCACTACTTCACGCACGTGCTGCCGGCAGGCCCGACGCGAGGCGACACGGCGGAAGAGATCATCGCGAACGTCGACGAGGACGGCTTCGCCGTGATCGGCACGCCCGACGATGCGATCGCGAAGATCCAGTCGCTGGTCGACGAGTCGGGCGGCTTCGGGACGTTCCTGTTGTTCGGTCACGACTGGGCGTCGCCCGCCGCGACCAAGCACAGCTTCGAACTGTTCGCGCAGTACGTGATGCCGGCATTCACCGGTCAGCTCGACGCGCCCGAGAGCTCATGTGCGTGGGTGACCGGAAGCGGCGGCGAGTTCGTGAACCGGGCGATCAACGCGATCACCAAAGCGATCGTCGACCATGCTGCGGAGCAGGAACACGCCGAGCCACAGCAGGAGCAGCCGGCGAGCTGAGTCAGGCCGACTTGAGGTCCTCGACCACCCGCGACCAGCGCTCCGGGTCGCTGCGGTACGGCGCATAGAACGAACAGCGATCCACGACGCCGCCGTAACGCCGCCTGAGCTCGCGACCGACGTCCTCGGGCTCGGCGACGACCGCGAACGTTCGCAGGATGTCGTCGTCGATGAGCTCGCCCATCTTCACCCACTCGCCGCTCTTCGAGAGCGCGTTGAGCTCGGTTTGGAGGTCGCCCCAGCCGTGGAGCTCGAGGACGCCGCGATACGCGGGAGTCGAGCCGTAGAACGCGATCTGCTGCTTCACACCCTGCTCGGCGTCGGCAAGCTCCTTCTCGTTCGTCCCGGTGACGACGAACAGCGGGCCCGAGATCTCGAACGTCGACCGGTCACGTCCCGCCGCCGCGAGACCTCGCTCGATCGCCGGGACCGTCACCTCCTTCACGTACCGCTCGGTGGTGAAGCCGTGGATGATGATCCCGTCGGCAACCTCCCCCGCGACCTCGGTCATCTTCTCGCCGACCGCCGCGAGGAACACCTTGGGTGCGCCGAACGGATTGGGCGGAGGCGCGAAGAACGGTGTCATCAATGTGTGACGGTAGAACTCGCCTTCGAACTTCAACGGCGTCTGGTCGTTCCACGCGCTCCAGATGGCGCGCAACGCGAGGATGTACTCGCGCATGCGGCGCGCAGGATGCGACCACGGCATCGAGAACCGCTTCTCGATGTGGGGCTTGATCTGCGAGCCCAGACCGAGGATGAAGCGACCGTTCGACATCTGCTGCAGGTCGTTCGCCGTGTAGGCCAGCACCATCGGAGTACGCGCGAACGCCACCGCGATCCCGGTCGCCAGCTCGATGCGTGCCGTGTGCTCGGCCGCGAGCGCCAGCGGAAGGAACGCGTCATGGCCCGTCTCGGCGGTGAGCAGCCCGTCGTAGCCCATCTCCTCGAGCTCGCGGGCGCGGGGGCCGATGTCCCCGAGCGACGGGGCCATGATCCCGGTGTCCACCTTCACGATTCGACTCCGCGCTCCGCTCCGTGCGGACGCTCCGCCGTCGGCTCCGTCTTCACGGGCCAGACCGTAACCGCTCCCCGCCAATGGGGTGGATCACCGGAAGTGGCGCACCCCGGCGGTATCGTCGAATCATGACGGCGGAGACGACTTCGGAGACGGTTTCGGAGACCACTTCGGAGACGGCGCGGGCGTCCGGGCACCCGTTCCCGCAGTCGCTCTCGCCGAGCTCGATGGGCACCTTCACGAGCTGTCCGCTCTCGTTCCGTTTCTCCTACATCGAACGGCTGCCCGAGCCGCCTTCGCCGGCCGCGAGCAAGGGCACGCTCGTGCACCTCGCGCTCCAGCACCTGTTGTGGCGGCCGCCGGCGGAGCGCACCGTCGAGCACGCGCTGACCGACCTCGGCCGGGCCGCGTCCGAGCTCGCCGCCGATCCCGAGTTCGCCGAGCTCTCGATGAACGACGAAGAGTGGGCCGCGTTCCACGGCGACGCCGAGAAGCTCGTCCGGCGGTACTTCGAGATCGAGGACCCGCGCGAGGTGAAGGTCCTCGGCCTCGAGCTCCGCGTGACGGCGGAGACGAGCACAGGCGTCGTCATCCGCGGGGTCATCGACCGCCTCGAGCTCGACGAGGACGGCGAGCTGGTCGTCACCGACTACAAGACGGGAAGCGCGCCGAGCGAGGGCTGGGAGCAGAAGAGCCTGGCCGGCGTGCACATCTACTCACTCTTGTGCGAGCGCATGTTTGGCCGGCGGCCCGCACGCGTGCAGCTGCTGTACCTCTCGAAACCGGAACGCATCATCACCTGCCCGTCCGATCAGTCGCTGCGCGGCGTCGAAGTGAAGTCGGGCGCGGTGATGAAGGCCGTTCGCATCGCGTGCACGCGGGACGACTTCCGGCCGCGCCCGTCCGCGTTGTGTGCGTTCTGCTCGTTCCGGGAGTTCTGCCCGGAGTTCGGCGGTCGTCCCGATCTCGCGCGGCCCACCCTTCTGGCCCGGCAGTCCGAACGCGACGGCCGCCCGCAGCTTCCGCTCGTCTTCGCTTAGGCGTGAATGTTGCCGAGCTGATCGCTGCGTTCGACGAGAAGGTCGACAAGGCGGTCGACGGTCTTCGCTCACCGGCGATGGACGGTGTCGTCTACCGGCTGTCGAGCGCCGCCGACCACGGCTTGTTGTGGCAGGCATTCGGCGTGGCGCGCGCGTTGCGGCACGGCGGAGATCTCGGCGCCGCGGGCCGCTTCGCCGCGGCAATGGGCATCGAATCTGCCCTGACCAACGGTCCTGTGAAGGCACTGTTCAATCGAGTGCGCCCCTTCGACTACGAGGCGATCGTCTTCCCGCACGGACTTCGGCGGCCCGTCACGAGCTCGTTCCCGTCGGGCCACGCCACGGCCGGGTTCTGCGCGGCGACGCTGCTCGGCGGGGGCCCCTGGTACGCCGCCGCGGCGGCCGTTGCGGCGACCCGGGTGTACGTGCGCCTGCACCATGCCTCGGACGTCGTCGCCGGGGCCGCGCTGGGCGTGGTCCTCGGGTGCGCGATGCGACCCTTTGTGAATCGCGGGGAATGACGACCAT
>DASQHW010000624.1:0-5974 GCA_035631895.1 Acidimicrobiia bacterium
CAGACGTCGGGGCACCTGCAATGGTTCGCCGACGGCTTCTTCCCGCCGATGCACCTCGAGGAGGGCGGCCAGGGCGGCGAGGTCACGAACTACTACCTCAAGCCGATGAACTGCCCGTTCCACATCCTGATCTACCGGCACCGCACGCGGTCGTATCGCGAGCTGCCGATGCGGCTCTTCGAGTTCGGCTCCGTATACCGCTACGAGAAATCAGGTGTGGTGCACGGCCTGACGCGTGTCCGGGGGATGACCCAGGACGACGCCCACATCTTCTGCGCGAGAGATCAGATGGTCGGCGAGATCGAGTCGCTGCTCGACTTCGTGCTCCAGCTCCTGCGCGACTACGGCCTCGACGACTTCTACCTCGAGCTCTCCACCAGGCCGCCGGACAAGGCGGTCGGCACCGACGAGGAGTGGGAAGAGGCAACCGAGGTGCTCCGGAAAGCTGCGTCGGGGAAAGATCTCGAGCTGGTGCTCGACGAGGGCGGTGGGGCCTTCTACGGGCCGAAGATCAGCGTGCAGGCGCGCGACGCGATCGGCCGTACGTGGCAGATGTCGACGATCCCGCTCGACTTCCAGCTGCCACAGCGTTTCGACCTCCATTACGTCGGCGCCGACAACGAGCGGCACCGGCCGATCATGATCCACCGGGCACTGTTCGGCACGATCGAGAGGTTCTTCGCGGTGCTCGTCGAGCACTATGCCGGCGCGTTCCCGGCGTGGCTCGCGCCTGTGCAGGCCGTCGTGCTCCCGGTCAGCGACCGGCACGACGCGTACGCGTTCCGCATCGTCGATCGTCTGGACGCGGAGGGTTTCCGCGCCGAGATCGTCGACGGCTCGGCCGGGGCCCTCGGTGCGCGCATCCGCCGCGCGAAGGTCGAGAAGGTGCCGTACATCCTCGTGGTCGGCGACGAGGACGTGGAAGCGGGCACCGTCGGCGTGAACAAGCGGGGGAGCGACCGACCGGACAAGGGTGTGCACGTCGACGCCTTCGTCGAGCAGCTCGCCGCCGAGGTTGCCGAGCACAAGTGAGCCTCGACCGGTTGTGGGCTGATTGGCGTGCGGAATACGTCTCGAACGCCGGCGCGCTGGTGGGACCCGATGCCTGCGTGATCTGCAACCTCGTGCGCGCGACCGACGACGCCGAGGCGCTCGTGCTGGAGCGCACGGACGAGACGATCACGGTGATGAACCTGTTCCCATACGGGTCGGGTCACCTGATGGTCGCTCCGGTGCGCCACGTCCCCAGCTATGTCGACCTCACCGAAGACGAGAACGTCGCGCTCGCACATGCGCAGGTGCGCGCGCTCCGAGCGATCCGCGCCGCCTACACCCCGGACGGCGCCAACGTCGGCGCGAACCTCGGCCGGGCCGCGGGCGCCGGAGTGCCGGGCCATCTCCACGTGCACGTGCTGCCCCGCTGGAACGGCGACACGAATTTCATGACGGCGATCGCCGCTGTGCGCGTGCTCCCCGAGAGCCTCCGCGCCGGCTACGACAAGCTGAAAGCAGTATGGGAGCGGTAGCGTCCGAGCGCGTGAGTGACGGCGACCACCTTCCGGAGGATCTCGACGTCACCGCCTACGTCGGGCCGTACGTCTTTCCGGACATCCGGCGCCGCCGGATCGCCGGGACGCTGTACGCCATCCTCGGCCTCTTCTTGGTCTGGGCGGCGCTGGCGAGCGCCAATGGCGGGTTGCTCTTCGGTGCGATCCTGCTGCTCGCGATCGCGGCCTACCACTTCGCCGCGGGCTGGCCGCTGAAGATCGATCAGACGGAGGCGCTCGCCGTCGCAAGTCGCACGGTCGGCTTCCCCGTCGGACACGCGTCCGCGCAGCTGGGCTGGCGGGGTCTGCGGTCGCGACCGACGTGGCGGATCCTGCTCTACAGCGCCGAGGATCCGCCTGCGACACGCGGGCTCGTGGAGCTCGATGCAGTCGATGCCCACGTCATTGGCGAATACACCGAAGAGAACCCCGAGGACTGGTCGCAGTACCGCTGATCGCGCCAACATGACGCCCCCACAACACTTGGGAGGCGACGTGCGCGAGTTCCTGAACGATTTCCGCAAGTTCATCATGCGCGGCAACCTGCTCCAGCTCGCGGTCGCGTTCATCATCGGCTTGTACTTCAAAGACGTCGTGGACGCCTTCACGAAGGGGATCGTGCTCGCGTTCGTCGCGGCGATCTTCGGCAAGCCGAACTTCGACGCGGTCGGCTTCGATGTAGGGCATTCGCGGATCCTGGTCGGCACCTTCCTCACCGCGATCATCAACTTCGTGCTCGTCGCGTTCGTGCTCTTCCTCATCATCAAGGCGTACGAGGCGATGATGGCGCGCCTGAAGTCGTCCCCCGAGGAGGCGGAGCCACTGACCGTCGGCGAGGAGCTGCTGACCGAGATCCGCGACCTGCTGCGCGCGCAGGCGCGGTGAGCTACGCCTTGGCTTCGTTCGCCGCGGCGACGATCTTGTCGGTGAGGTGGCCGGGCACGGGGTCGTAGTGCGAGTGCGCGAGGGTGAACCGCCCGCGGCCACCGGTCATCGACCGCAGGTCGATCGCGTAGCGCAGCAGCTCTGAGGTCGGGACGTGGGCGACGATCTCGACCTCGCCTCCGCCGACCGACGCCGAGCCCTGGATGCGGCCGCGCTTGCTGTTGAGGTCGCCCATGATGTCGCCCTGGTAGGCCTCGGGCACCGTCACGACGAGCTCGCTCACGGGTTCGAGCAGCATCGGGTTCGCCTTGCCGAGCGCGTCGCGCAACCCGATCGCGGATGCGGTCTTGAACGCCATCTCGGAGCTGTCGACGGGATGGTGCTTGCCGTCGTAGCACGTGACCTTCACGTCGACCACGGGGAAGCCGAGGGCACCACCGGTCTCCTGGGTGTCGAGCACGCCCTTTTCCACTGCGGGGATGAAGTTGCGCGGGATCACGCCGCCGACGATGGCGTCGACGAACTCGTTCCCCGAACCGCGCTCCTTCGGCTCGACCCGCAACCACGCCACGGCGAACTGGCCGTGGCCGCCGCTTTGCTTCTTCACCTTGCCTTCGGCCTCGGACGTCCCGCCGATCGTCTCGCGATAAGCCACGCGCACCTCTTCGGTCGCGACCTCGACGCCGAACTTGCGGGCGAGCTTCTCGGTCGCGATCGACAGGTGCGTCTCTCCCATGCCGCGCAACACGGTCTGGTGGGTCTCCGCGTTCCTCTCGATGCGCAGCACCGGGTCCTCCTCCTGGAGACGGTGCAACGCGTTGGCAAGCTTGTCCTCGTCACCCTTGCTCTTGGCGTGGATCGCGACCGCGAGCAGCGGCTCGGGTGCGGGCAGCACATCGACGTCGAGCGTCGTGCCCTTGGCCGCGAGCACGTCACCGGTGCCGACGTTCGCGAGCTTGGCCACGGCCGCGATGTCGCCGGCCGGCACCTCCTCGACCGTGTCCTGCTCCTTGCCGCGCATCGTGAACAGCTGGTGCATGCGCTCGTCGGTCTTCGTGCGCGTGTTCGCCAGCACGTCGTCGTGCTTGACGGCACCTTGTACGACCTTGAACAGGTTCACATGACCGACATAGGGATCGACGATCGTCTTGAACACGAGCGCGCCCGTCGGCCCGTCGGCAGTCGCCGGAGCGGGCGCCTCCTCGACCAGGAACGTCGCGAGCCTGTCGATGCCGATGAGCTTCGTCGCGCTCCCGCACAGCACCGGGAACACGGTGGCGCTCGCGATGCCGGTGGCCAGCGCCTTCGCGAGCTCCTCGATCTCGATCCGCTCCTCGCCGAGATAGCGCTCCATCAGGTCGTCGTCGCCGACGACGATTCCCTCGACGAGCGCTTCGTGCACCGCGTGCTCTTCGGACTCCATGTCCGAAGGCACCTCACCTTCCGTTCCCTTGGGGGAGCCGCCCGAGTACGTGACCGCGACGTCGTTCAACAACTCGACGACTCCGGTGAGCGACGTCTCCTCGCCGATGGGGAGCTGCAACGGCGCGACGCCCGCGCCGAACTTCTCCTTCAAGTCGTCGAGCGTGCGCTGGAACGACGCGCGTTCGCGGTCGAGCTTGTTGACGAAGATCGCACGGGGCAGGCCCCGCTGCTCCGCGAGCCTCCATGCAATCTCCGTCTGCACCTCGACGCCCTCGACGGCCGAGACAACGAACAACGCGAGGTCGGCGGCCTGCAGCGCGGCGACGACGTCTCCGACGAAATCCGCGTATCCGGGCGCGTCGAGCAGGTTGACCTTGTGGCCGTCGAGCTCGAAGGGCGCGAGCGCGAGCGACACCGAGATGGTCCGCCGTTGCTCCTCCGGGTCGAAATCCGAAACGGTCGTGCCGTCTTCGACGCGCCCGACGCGGGGGATCGCGCCGGTACAGAACAGCAACGCCTCCGTGAGCGACGTCTTGCCGGCGCCGCCGTGGCCCAGGAGTGCGACGTTGCGGATCTGCGGGCTCGGATACGTCTTCAACCGTCGACCCCCTGGTCGTTTCAGGCGTGGAGGAAGATTGTACGAAGGCGCTTCGGGGGACCACCAGGAGCGGTATCGGGGTTTGGTACCGTGGAGCGGTGCTCGCGAACGCGAGCAGCAGCGACCCGACCAGGACATTCTCGGGAACGACCGCAACAAGGAGCAGCAGATGCTCGACCGGCGTTGGCGCAAGGGCGTCGAGCAGGGTCTCGGACCGTTCGGCGACCGATTGCGCCGCCTCGGCGTCACCGCCGACGCGCTCACGGTCTTCGGGCTCCTGTGCTCCGCCGCGACCGCGCTGCTGATCGCGTCCGGCCATCTGCTGTGGGCCGTCGTCGGCGTCGCCGTGTCGGGACTCGCCGACTTGCTCGACGGTGCGATCGCCCGGGGCAGCGGCCAGGCCAGCCCGCGTGGCGCGTTCTTCGACTCGGTCGCCGACCGTGCATCGGACGCGTTGCTGTTCGGTGGCGTCGCCTGGTACCTGGCCGACCGTTCGCCCTACTACGCCGTCCTCGCGTTCGCGGTCGCGGCGTGCTCGATGATGATCTCCTACGAGCGGGCCCGGGCCGAGTCGCTCGGCCTCGACGCGCGCGGCGGCCTGATGGAGCGCGCCGAACGCTTCGTGTTCCTCGGCGTCGCGCTCGCGTTCGACATCCTCGTACCTGTTCTCTGGGTGATGCTCGTGCTGACCGCGTTCACCGCGGTCCATCGCTTCGTTCGCGTCTACCGGCAAGCGGCCCGCCCGCCCCGGCCCGCGCATCCGCGACGGGTCGAGGGGCCTGCGACGCCGTTACGCTCGTGGTGGACCGCGCGGCGCATCGACGGTGAGCGTGTGCGCAGGCGCCACCCGTCCGAACGGCGCCGTTCCCGGCCCTAGTGGGAGACGACAGCGAAGCGACCGCAGGGGAGCGGAGCGCGGAGTCGACCCATAGACGCAGGCCCGCGCGAGACGGCATCGACCGATCATGAAGGCAGCAATGATTGTCGGCGCTTACCGGCTCGGGGCGCGGATTGCCGAAGCGATTCCTGTGGCGGCGGTTCCCGCGGTCGGGCGGATCGGCGGCCGGGTCGGCGGATGGCCGCAACGCAAGAACCGGCGGATGGCGGCGCGTCACCAGTACCGCGTGACCGGTCGCACCGATCGCCACGTCGTCGACGAGGTCTTCGAGTTCTACGGGCGTTACTGGCTCGAGATGCTGCGGCTTCCCGCCGAAGTGCGGGCGGGAGCGATCGTGCCGAACTTCACCATCGAGGGGTACGAAGGTGTCACCGAAGGGCTCGCGCGCGGCAAGGGCGTGATCCTCGCGCTGCCGCACCTCGGTGGGTGGGAGTGGGGCGCCGCGTGGATGGGCGAGCAGGGCCACGACATGCTCGCGGTCGTCGAGGCGGTCGAGCCTCCGGGACTGCTGGACTGGTTCGCCCGCCAGCGCCGCTCGATGGGGCTCGAGGTGGTGCCGCTGGGTCCCGATGTCGGGACACGCGTGCTGCGGGCGTTGCGCGACAACCGGATCGTGTGCCT
>DASQHW010000625.1:0-6305 GCA_035631895.1 Acidimicrobiia bacterium
GGTCCGGTCACCGAACCCTCGATCGCGAACGTCGCCGGAGGCTGCGACGCGAAACTGAGCGGGGCAACGACGAACGGCCCATTCCCTTGGTCAGAGATCGCCTGCGCGAGGATGCCGCACTGTACCGATTGCGCACAGTCGAGGAGCGTGGGCGGAGTCATCGGGCTGATGAAGCGGGCGATGCCGGCCACGGAGGCGGTGCTGTTCGTGAATGGCACAGAGAATGCACCTGTCGAGTCCGCCTGAACGACCGTACCTCCGGCACAGTTGGCCGTCGTCGGGTTTTGTGTGAGTGCGCCCTCGCACATGCCGACCTGCGATGAGGGAGGAAAGCCTGCCCCATCAACCGTGACGGTCTCACCGCCTACGAGTCCCGTATGGGGCGTCACGGTCAACGAGGGCGTCGTCTGCGCGAAACTCGGCGTTACGGCCGAGGCCAGCGGAGCGCACAGCAACGACACAACGGCGATACGAAGCATCCACTTCATGGCGGCTCCCTCGCGTCTTCGGGAAGTCGACCGTACGCCGATGAAGGCAACGTGTCGATCGTGTCTGAAACCAACCGTCCGGTCGAGCAGGCGGCCGCGCGACAAGAGCGCGCACTCCGCGCTCCTACATGCCGATCTGCGCCTTTCTGAGGACCGCGTTCCGGATTCGGCGAAAGCGCGTTCGGCGTCGATCTCCCTCGGCCCACGACCCGCCACGGGCCAGGCGTCCTAATCCGGCGCAGTCCGTCCGAACATGCGTGCCCGAGGGCCCACACAGGGCCGTGAGCCACGCATGTTCGAGCGCGAAGAGCCTACTGGTGACGGCGGCGCGCGACTTCGTGGCAGGCGAGTGTCGCCGCGGCGCCGACGTTGAGTGATGGAACCGCGCCGTACATCGGGATCCGTACCAGCACGTCGCATCGTTCCCGCGTGAGGCGGCCGAGGCCGCGGCCTTCGGCGCCGAGCACGAGCACGAGGCGCTGGTCGGCCACGGCGAGCTCCCCGAGGGTGGTGGCGCCATGCTCATCGAGGCCGACCGTCCACACGCCGGCCCGCTGCGCTCGCTCCAGCGCGTTGGGGATGCCACCCACGAGCGCGACCGGCAGGTGCTCGATCGCACCTGCCGCGGCCTTCGTCCCCGCCGGGGTGATGTGGGCCGCCCGGTGACGGCCGACGATGATCCCGGTTGCCCCGGCGGTCTCGGCCGACCGCATGACGGCGCCGAGGTTCCGAGGATCGGTGACGCCATCGACCGCGACGAGGAACGCGTCGTCGGCGGCGTAGAGCGCATCCAGGTCGGCGCCGGGCAGCGGCGAGGCAAGCGCGATGACACCCTGCGGGGCATCGGTGCGAGCAAGGTGCTCGAGCCGCTCGGGTGAGACGAGGCGCAGGCCGGCGCCCGCCAGCTCCGCGATGGCCGCAACCGCCGGATCTCTTGCAGCACTGCTCGACACATACACGGTGCGAACGCGGCGACGACCCGCCCGCAGCAGCTCGTGCACGGCGCGGCGGCCTTCGACCTGCTCCCCGCCGACGCCCGCGTCACCCTTCGTCATCGGGACGGAGCCGGCGCCACACCGTTCCTCCGGTTGTGTCCTCGAGCACGATGCCCTGGGCGCGGAGCTCATCCCGTAAACGGTCTGCTTCGGCCCAGTCCTTGCGCTCGCGCGCCTCGTCGCGTCGCGTGACCAGCGCGGAGATCTCGGCGTCGAGCTCCTCGTCGTCGTCGAGCCACGTCAGACCCAAGGCACTCCAGAGCTCTCGAACGGTCGCGGCCAGACGCGCCGCGTCCTCGGTATGGCCGGCGTCGAGCGCGATGTTCGCGTCGCGCACGAGCTCGAAGATGAACGCCAGCGCGGCCGGAGTGTCGAAGTCGTCGTCCATCGCGTCGCGGAACACCGACGTGTCGACGAGCTCCGCAGCGGGGAGCTCGGCGCGCCGCACGCGTCGCATCAACGCGTCGACACGCTCCACTGCCTTGTCTGCATCGGCGAGCTCCTTGTCCCCGAGCTCCATCTGCCGGTGGTAGTGCGTCTGGAGGACGAGCAGGCGGAAGGCGCGCGGATCGAACTCGTCCAGCACGTCCTCCAGCGTCGTGAAATTGCCCAGCGACTTCGACATCTTCTCGCCGTCGACGTTCACCATCGCCGAGTGCAGCCAGTAGTGCGCGAACGCATGGCCGGCCGCCTCGGCCTGCGCGATCTCGTTTTCGTGGTGCGGAAACTCGAGGTCCGTCCCACCGCCGTGGATGTCGAAGCCGTCCCCCAGGATCTCGAGCGACATCGCCGAGCACTCGATGTGCCAGCCCGGTCTGCCGGTGCCCCACGGCGAATCCCACTGTGGCTCACCCGGCTTGGCGGCCTTCCACAGCGCGAAGTCGATCGGCGATCGTTTGCGCTCGTCCACCTCGACCCGCGCGCCCGCGCTCTCGCGCAGCTCGTCGATGGTGCGGTGTGACAGCTTGCCGTACTCGGGAAACGTGTCGACTTGGAAGTAGACACCCTGACCCTCGACGACGTACGCGCTCCCCTTGGCGATCAGCTCTGCGATGAGCTCCTGCATCTGCCCGATGAATGCTGTCGCTCGCGGTATGTCGTCGGGAGGCTCGACGTTGAGGCGCGACATCTGCTGCCAGTAGTCGGCTTCGTAGGTTCGAGCGAGCTCGGACTCGGTCGTCCCCCGCTCGGCAGCGCGGGCGATGATGCGATCTTCGACGTCGGTGATGTTGGTGACGTAGGTGACGTCGAAACCCGACCACGTGAGATAGCGCCGGATCGTGTCGAACACCACCGCCGTCCGGCCATGGCCCAAATGCGGCACGTCGTAGGGCGTCGGCCCGCAGACGTACATCGACACACGACCTTCGGTGCGGGGTATGAACTCGACCTTCGCGCGTCGCGCCGTGTCCTGGATGCGCAGCACCGGCCCGAGGCTAGCGAGCATCGGCACGTGAGCCGGCGAAGCATCACCCTCGCGACAGGAGCGCGACGGCCCACACGGCGATGCCCTCGGCCCGGCCGATCGCGCCGAGCCCTTCGCCACGCTTGGGGCGCACCGCCGCACTGATGCCCGTGCCCATCGGCTCCCGGGCCGCCGCCAAGGCTGCCACGAGGTTGGCCGACATCGCTTCGACGTGGCGTCCGAGCGCCGGCTTCTCGGCGGCGACCACGACGTCGACGTTCTCGATCCACCAGCTCCGGTGACCGAGCTCGTGGGCCACTGCGGCCAGTAATCCCATCGAGTCGGCGTTCCGGAAGCGTTCGTCGGTCGCGGGGAACAACGTGCCGAGATCGGGCAGGCCCGCCGGTCCGAGCAGCGCGTCGGCAACTGCGTGCGCCACGGCGTCCCCATCCGAGTGCGCCGCGAGCCGCGGCGCATCGTCGATCCGAACACCGCCGAGCACGAGCGGCGGCTCGGTGCCGAACGGGTGAACGTCGAAGCCGAGCCCGACGCGCATCCTCATGGCTGCAGGCCTTCGAGCAGCGTCCGTGCCAGCTCGAGGTCATCAGCTCCCGTGAGCTTGAGATTTCGGCGCTCACCGTCGACGATCACGACCTTCCCGCCGCCGGCCTCGACGAGCGCCGCGTCATCGGTGTCGTTGCCGTTCCCGGCGTGTGCGGCGCGCAGTGCCTCGGCACGAAAGGCCTGCGGGGTCTGCACGGCAACCAGCCCTTCGCGCGACACGGTTTCCACGACGTGGTGGTCGTCGACGCGCTTCAGCGTGTCGACGACGGGAAGGCCCGGCACCGCCGCGTCCGCCCCGCCGGCGACCGCGTCGATCACCGTGGCGAAGAGCCGGCGCGAAGCAAGCGGCCGTGCGGCGTCGTGCACGACGACGACGTCAGCGGTCTCCGGGACGCACACGAGCCCGGCGCGCACCGATGCAGATCTCGTCGCACCACCGATCGCGGTGCGAACACCGGCGGGAGGGTCCCACGCTGCGGCCGCTGCGAGCACGACGACGACGCCGTCACACGATTCCCGCGCGGTGGCGACGGCTCGATCGATGACCGTGGAGCCGCCCAAGGGGGCAAACTGCTTGGGACCGCCGAACCTCGCGCCACCACCGGCCGCCACGACGATCGCCCACGTCTCCACACGGCCAGTCTGGCAGGTGACTATTTGTCAACGCGTGCGAACAGCAAACGGCCGGCGGATGTTGGCACGACCGACGTCACCTGCAGCATCACTTCCGGACCACCGACCAGCTCCTGGCCGCCATTGACGACGACCATGGATCCGTCGTCGAGGTGCCCCACACCCTGGCCACTCTCCTTGCCTTCGCGCGTGAGCGACACGCGCACGTAGTCGCCGGGACCGATCGACGGAGTGAGCTCCTGCGCAAGCTTGCGCAGGTTGCAGGTCGGCACACCCTGGAGCTCGGCGTTGCGGGCAAGCGGTCCATCGTTGGTGAGCATCCGGAGCTGGAGGCGCCGGGCGAGCGCGATCAGCTTCGCGTCGACCTCGTCGTGCTCCGGCACCTCGTCGTCCAGCACGAAGAGCCGCACGTTGCCTTCGTTGCGAAGCGCCTCGAGCGTTTCGAGGCCACGACGGGCGCGCCGCCGCTTCACGTCGTCGCTCGCGTCCGCGAAGCCCTGGAGCTCGTCGAGGACGAACCGCGCGACCATCAGATCTCCGCCGAGCACACGAGCGCGCGTGAGCGGCAGGAGCTGGCCGTCCATGACGACAGAGGTATCGACGAGCACGCCGTCGCGCGCATCGAAGGCCTGGGCGCGCACGAGCGGCCGGGTCGACAGCCCGAGCATCTCGAGCACGGCCTCGGCCTGGTAGGCGACGATCCGGAAGCCGGCCCACGCGAGCACCCATGCCGCGAGCGCAACGACCGACACTGCGAGGCGGGCGTCGAGCAGGAGGGCGAACGGCACGACCAGCACGAGCGCGAGGGCGGACCCCGCGATCGCGCCCAGCGTGCCGGCGACGAGGCGGGCCGGGGACTGGCGGTCCACCCGGCGCTCGACCGCACCCAGTGCGCCGTCGAGGACCCGGCCGAGCACACCGCCCGTCACGTAGCCGAAGAGGCAGCCGAGCATTCCGCCCACACCTTGCGCCTCGGTGCCGGCACGCCGCGCGAGCCAGAAGCCTGCGGCAGTGCTCAACACGGCGACGAGGAGGCGGACGCCTTCGACGAACATCGGCCTCTGCATCGGCCGGCGCGGGCGCCTCTTGACCCCGGCGAGAGGAGACCCTCAGGCCCTGCCGCGATCGGGCCGATGGTCAATGTGACCTGCGACACACTGGGCGGCTCCGAGGTGGGCTCGGATAGCCTCCCGCGAACCAAGGACCGGCGCGACATGGCGGCACGCACGCCCGTGCTCGACAAGACCGACCTCTTCGGCACACTGCCCCCGGAGCTGCTCGAGCAGCTTCGGGGCCGGACCGCGCTCGCGCGCTACCGCCGTGGAGAGCCGATCTTCGAGAAGGGAGACCCGGCGACCCACCTGTACGTGGTGTTCTCGGGCCGGATTGCAATCGTGGCCAAGGCCTCCGACGGCCGTGAGTCGGTGCTCACGGTGCTCGGGCCGGGCGCACTCTTCGGCGAGATGTCGATGTTCGACGGCGGTGTGCGCTCGGCCAACGCCCGGGCGCTGACGACCGTGCACCTGATCGCCATCGAATTCGAGGACGTTCGCGATGTCCTCGCCCGCCGCCCCGAGGTGCTCTGGGCCGTCGTCCGTATCCTCGCCCGTCGCCTGCGCGCCACCGACGAGGCCTTGGCGGACGCGATGTTCCTCGACGTGACCGGCCGTACGGCCAAGCGGCTGCTCGAGCTCGCCGACGGTGAGGACGACTTCCGTCTCCCGGTCACCCAGGAAGAGCTGGCCGGAATGGTGGGCGCGTCGCGCGAGCGGGTGAACAAGGCGATCGCATTGTTCGTGAAGCTGGGCTGGCTCGAGATCTCGGGCCGCAGCCGCTACCGCATCGTCAACCGCGACGAGCTCGAGATCCGGGCCACCATCTAGCGGCATCCCGCCCGTTGCGGAGCGGGATACCCCTCCCCGGGACGCTCGGCGTCCTGGCGAGTCACGATCCCTTGATCCATGGGAGCGTCTTGCGCCAGGCGGCGGCCGCGTCGTCCGGGCGGTGGACGGCCCGTTCGGGGTCGTGCACGAACCCGTGCTCGGCACCCTCGACGACCACGATCTCGCAGTCGTCGCGACCACTCCACGCTTGGCGCAACGCTTCGATGTCGGCCGCGGGCGTCCAGGGGTCGGCAGTGCCGAAGCACGCAAGCGTCGGCACCATCGCCGACGCGACGTCGAGGGGTTCGATGCGATGGCCGGGACCTCGCCAAGCGTC
>DASQHW010000626.1:0-1831 GCA_035631895.1 Acidimicrobiia bacterium
TCTCGACGCGAAGCGGCTCTGGGCCGCCGTCGCCGCCGCGATCGCCAGGCTGCCCCGAGAAGAACGCGACGCCCTCTTGCTCTTCGCCTGGGAGGGCATGCCGTACGACCAGATCGCGATTGCGCTCGACGTTCCGGTGGGCACAGTGCGTTCAAGGCTGAACCGGGCGCGTGGCCGGCTCCGCGAACTCGTCGGCGAGAACGAAGAACAACAAGTGACCGCAACGCTTCGCCCCGACCGGGTCCTCCCCGTCGACGAGGGCGACCCCGGACTCTTCAAGCGCGAAAAGGAGCGACTCATGTCCACGATCGGAGCCCCTGCACCTCGAGCGGAGGCGTGGAGTCGCACACCCGCGATGTACCCACGGCTCACCTATACCGATGAAGTCGCGGCGCTCGAGTACCTCACCCGCGTGTTCCAGTTCACCGAACGGCGCGAAGCGCGCATGGGAGGTGACCACGAAGATGAGGGAATGCTCGCATGGCTCGAGTTCGGCGACGGGGTGGTCATGATCGGCCGTGCGACCGCAGCCGCGCGAGACGTCCACCACCTCTACAGTCCGGGCGAGGTCGGCCGCGCGACGGTGATGATCAACGTCGCGGTGAATGGCATCGACGCGCACTACGAACACGCGGTCGCCGAGGGCGCCACGGTCACGATGCCGATCGAGGACGCCTTCTACGGTTACCGGCGTTACGAGGCCGACGATCTCGAAGGCCACCGCTGGCACTTCGCAGAGTCGCTGGAGGCGATCCGGGCCCGCGAGCAAGACACTCGCTGACGCGGCACACTCGCATCGTCGTTCGGCCCGGGAGTGACTTTCGGCGCGCTCGAAGGTCGGACGGCCCCTACCCAGTGCCGCTCGGCACAGAGGACGATCGTCGAGTTCGCTGACGAGGAGGTCCGTGTGGAGACGATGCAGGGCAAAGTCGCGATCGTCACGGGCGCGAGCGCCGGCATCGGTCGGGCCGCGTCGCTGGCCTTCGCACGTGAAGGCGCGAACGTCGTGCTCGCCGACGTCGATGCCGAGCGGGGTGAGAAGACAGCAACGGAGGCAGCAGCATCCGGTGCCGAGACACTCTTCGTGCGCACCGACGTCTCCGACGCGACGAGTGTCGCGGACCTCGTGCGCGCCACGGTCGATCGCTTCGGTCGACTCGATGTTGCGTTCAACAACGCCGGCATCGAAGGAACGCCGGCCCCGACCGGCGACACGACGCTCGAGAACTGGCACCGAACGATTGCGGTCAACCTCACGGGCATCTTCTTGTGTATGCGCGAGGAGATTCCGCGAATGCTCGACGTCGGTGGAGGCGCGATCGTCAACACCTCGTCGGTCGCCGGGCTCGTCGGCTTCGCGGGCATCCCCGCATATACGGCATCGAAGCACGGGATTCTCGGCCTCACGAAGACCGCGGCTCTCGAGTACGCCGCGCAGGGGATACGAGTGAACGCCGTCTGCCCCGGAGTGATCGACACGGAGATGATCACGCGGTTCACGCACGGCGACGCGACGGCCGCCGAACAGCTTCTCCAAACCGAACCGATTGGCCGGTTGGGCACACCTGACGAAATCGCCGACGCGGTGATATGGCTTTGCTCGGACCACGCCAGCTTCGTCACCGGCCACGCGCTCACCGTCGACGGCGGTTTCGTAGCCCGTTGACAGCACCCAGCTGTGCGAAGGCGGATCGGCACGCGTAGCGGCGTGAGCGTCTCTCTGCGCACGGCTTCGCGGGGGCCGTACCCACCGACTGCGACGGTTACCGAGGCTCGGTGGGAGTGCGGGAGGTGGTTGACCTCTGATCCACGTCGAACCGGATGCGCTCCT
>DASQHW010000627.1:0-2180 GCA_035631895.1 Acidimicrobiia bacterium
GGATTCGTCTCGGCATCGGTGACAATCCGGTGGCGTTCGCCGGCATGGACAATGCTGGTGTGGTCGATCTCGCGGTCGGCTGGGCGCATGACGCGGGTCGCCCGATCGCGAGTGTCGACGAGGCCCGCGTGCGTCTCGGCACGTCGACTGCGCCGCCCTGAGCCGCGGGACTGTGCAGCCGCTCACCGCATCGAGGGCGGTCGTCGGCGTTGGACGGACATTGGATGACCGTTCACACGTAATGCAAAATCGCGCATCGACACGACGCAGGTGTTTGCTCTCGGGAGCACCTGCGCTCGTGCCGGCGCGAGACGCATGAGTGCCGCATGGTGGGGGAACGAGCGGCCGCAGCCGAAACCATCGAAACGGCGAGGGGTGCGATAGTCCCTATCGACCCGCGCTGACGGGTATACACGATCAGCACGCGGCGACCGCGGCGTGTCCTATGGGCGGCCCGCGCGCCCAACGCCCGTCGCGGATGCGCTGCGACGCCGTCGGCGGCGGCGTACGGGCAACCACACCGCTATGGCGGCGATACTTGCACTGTGCGCAGGACGGACCGGCCGCGGACGCGGTATGCCAAGACCGCCGACGGCGTGCACATCGCGTATCAGGTTGCGGGCGAAGGCGACGTCGACCTGGTCCTCTTGCAGGACTGGACCTGTCCGCTCGAGGGCCGCTGGGACGAGCCGGTCTTCGCGGGGCCGACGCAGCGGCTCACTTCGTTCAGTCGAACATTGTGCTTCGACCGTCGCGGTACGGGGCTGTCGGATCCGGTCGCGTTGTTCGACATGTCGACCCCCGAATACTGGGTCACCGACGTTCACGCGGCGATGGACGCCGCCGGCATGCAACGAGCCGTTCTCGTCGGCGCGAACGACGGCTGCCACGCAGCGCAACTCTTTGCCGCGACGTGCCCGGAGCGAACGTCCGCGCTGGTCATCGTCAACGGCACCGCGCGCCTTTGCCGTGACCCGGCGACGGGTTATCCCGGCGTCGCGCATCAAACGATGGTCGAGCAGGTTGCCGCGATCGAAGCGTGGTGGGGCGGTGCAGTGTTGTTTCAGACACTGGCGCCCACTCTCGCCGGCGACCGTGACCTGATGCGCCGGCTCGCGCGCCTCATGCGCCACCAGGCAGCGCTCGGCTCCGCGCAGGCGATGCTCGGCATGTTGAACGATCTCGACACACGCGCGATCCTTCCGACCATCCAGGTCCCGACGCTCGTCGTGCACCGAACCGAGAACACGGTCCTCCCGGTTGCGCATGGCCGTTACCTGGCAGCGCACATCCCCGACGCGTCCTTCGTCGAAGTGCCGGGAATCGACCATGCGTGGTGGGCAGGTGACTTCAACGCGCTGCTCGACGAGGTCCAGCATTTCGTGACGGGAGAGCGCCCGCGAGTGGAGTCCGACCGCGTGCTCGGTACCGTCGTGTTCACCGACATCGTCGACTCGACGAAGCGCGCGCACGAGCTGGGCGACCAACGCTGGCGCGAGCTGCTCGATGCCCACGATGCGATGGTCGCGGCTGCGGTGCAGCAACATCGCGGTCGTCTGGTCAACACGACCGGTGACGGCTGCATTGCTGTGTTCGACGGGCCCGGGCGCGCGGTGCGGTGCGGGCAGTCGATTTGCGACGCGGCTGCCGACATGGGCCTGCAGGTTCGTGTCGGGGTCCACACCGGCGAGATCGAACAGCGCGGCGACGACATTGCCGGCATCGCCGTGCACATCGGTGCCAGAGTCGGCGCACTCGCCACACCGGGCGACGTCTTCGTCTCCAGGACGGTCGTCGATCTCGTCGCGGGTTCGGGCATGAGCTTCGACGACCGCGGTTCCCACGAGCTGAAGGGTGTGCCGGGGACGTGGCAGCTCTTCGCCGCCGAGCACGTTTGACGTTGTGGCCGGCCGCTATGCGGGAGTGTCGCGTAGTGGGCCGGCAGTCAGCGACGACGGATCACCGTTCGAGCTCCACCTCGAACCGGTGCTTGCCGCCGCCGTTGGCGTGGATGCGCATCAACGTGCTCGCTTCTTCGGCCGGGACTCCGCGGAGCGAAGGTTGTCGGCCACGGCGAGGATCGCCGCGGTGAGGATGTTGAACTGTTCGAGCATGTCGACGGCGTCACCATCGATCTCGCGTGCGATGAAGAGGCCGTCGGCCATCGCCATCGTGAATGT
>DASQHW010000628.1:0-3136 GCA_035631895.1 Acidimicrobiia bacterium
CGGTTGATCCATGGGTGCACGAGCGGCATGCCCGTCGCGCCACCCGCTTTGAACTCGGCGAGCGTGCGCGGCAAGGCGACGAACTCGTCGCCCGCGTATCTGAGGGAGGTGCAGAGCATCGCGAGATCCGGACGGAACGTCGCCTCGTAGTCACCGCGGCGCAACGTGATGCCTGCCACCGCGCCGTAGCGTAAGGGATCGATGTCCGGCAGTGAGCACGAGCAGGTGACGTACTTCGCGGATCCGGCCGTCGGCCTGCGCGCGATCGTGGCAATCCACTCGACAGTGCTGGGCCCGGCCCTCGGCGGCGTCAGGTTCTGGCGCTACTCCCGTGAAGAGGATGCACGCGCGGACGCGCTTCGCCTGTCACAGGCCATGACGATGAAGGCGGCGATGGCGGGCCTGCCGCAGGGCGGCGGGAAAGCGGTGGTCTTCTGGGACGATCCCCACGCGGTACGCAGTGACGACTTCCTGCGATCACTCGGACGGTGGATCGACGTACTTGGTGGCCGGTATCTCGCGGCCGAGGATGTCGGCGCGACCCAGCGCGACATGGACGGCATCGCGCGGGAGACGCCATGGGTGACAGGCGTCGATCCCGGGCGGGGTGGGTCGGGCGACCCTTCGCCGGTCACTGCGTTCGGGGTGGTGCACGGGATGCGTGCCGCATGCGCTGAGGCGTTCGGTTCGGCCGACCTCACGGGTCGCCGCGTCGTCGTCCAGGGCGCCGGGCACGTCGGCGCGTGCCTGGCGCGCCTTCTCGTCGACGCAGGTGCGCACGTCGCGATCTCCGACATCGACGCCGCGAAAGCGCGCGCGGCGGGCGTCCCGGTGTTCGCATCGGACGAGGTCATCTCTGCGGAGTGCGACGTGTTCGCACCCTGTGCGCTCGGAGGCGTGCTCACGCGCAGCTCCGCCACGGAGCTGCGCTGCGGGGTGGTGTGCGGCGCCGCCAACAACCAGCTGCTCGACGATGATGCTGCGGAAGCGCTCGAGGCCCGAGGGATCGTGTACGCGCCCGACTATGTCGTGAACGCCGGCGGCATCATCAACATCGCGCAGGAATGGGCGCCCGGCGGCTATGTCGCCGACCGCGCGTATGCCGAAGCCGCGCGGATCGCGGACACGACTGCACGCGTGTTCGCCATCGCCCGCGACGAGCACATCACGTCGGCCCGCGCCGCGGACGCGCTCGCCCGGCGGCGCATCGCTGCCGTTGGAGGCGGTCCGTACCGGCCCGGCGAGGCCTCCGCGATGCGTGACGCGCTGATCGGGCGCCACGAGCTGTTCCGCCACTAGGCGTTCGGTGTGTTCCCGCTCTTCGCAGCGCTCTCCATCGCCTTGAGCCGTTCCAGGATCGGCATCGGTTCTTGTCCGACCTCGTCGAAGCGCGCCGCGATCTCGTCGACCGTCCATCGGCCGTCCTTGCGCATCTCGCGTACTTCGACCGGCTGGTTCCATACCGCGATGCGTCCGCCGTTGGCGGTGTAGATCTGGCCGGTGACAGCGCGGGCGTGGTCCGAGAGCAAATAGCACACCATGGGCGCGACGTCCTCCGGTTCACCCATCTCGAGCCCGAACGGCACCTGTCCCGACATGCGTGACTTCGCGACCGGCGCAATGCAGTTCGCGGTGACCCCGTACTTGTTCATGCCGGCGGCCGCGCTGCGGACGAGCGACACGATGCCGCCCTTCGCCGCGGCGTAGTTCGCCTGCGCGACGCTCGCGGCAAACGCCCCGGACGTGAAACCGATCATCGTGCCGCTGCGTTGCTCGCGGAACACCGGGGCGGCCGCACGGAACACGGTGAAGGTGCCTTTCAAGTGTGTCTGGATGACGGGATCCCACTCGTCCTCGGACATGTTGAACAGCATGCGCTCGCGAAGGATGCCCGCGACGCACACGACGCCGTCGATGCGGCCGAAGCTGTCGATCGCCTGCTGCACGATCGATGCGCCGCCGTCCATCGTCGTGACGGAGTTCGCGTTCGCGGCCGCGCGCCCTCCGGCGGCGGTGATCTCGGCCACGACCTGGTTCGCGACCTCGCTCGCCGGCTCCGTGCCGTCGACCGAGACGCCGTAGTCGTTGACGACGACCGCGGCACCTTCGGCGGCAGACGCGAGCGCGACGGCCCGACCGATCCCTCGTCCCGCGCCCGTCACTGCGATCACCTTGCCGTCGAGTGCACCCACCAGAACCTCCGTACGTCGTTCGGGAACTCCAGGATTCGGACCAACAGGGCCCGGAGCCACGCATGTACACCCTCGGGCGGCTCTGGCCACAGCACGGCACGGGAACCTACTCTGCGTTCCGATGAAGCCCAGCGGGATCCATCACGTCGCGATTTGCGTACGCGACGAGGACGAAGCACTCGCGTTCTACCGGGACGCGCTCGGTTGCTCGGTGCTGCCGCGGCCCGACTTCGGCTTCGGCGGCCACTGGTTGGACGCCGGTGGCCAGCAGGTGCATCTGATGCAGTCCGACGATCCCGCGACCGGGAGCCATCATTTCGCGATCCGGGTCGACGACCTCGGCGCGGCCGTCGCCGATCTGCGCGCCCGGGGCATCGAGGTGAATACGGTGCCGCACATGGAGGGCGCCGGTCACCAGGCCTTCCTTCGCGACCCGTCCGGCAACTTCGTCGAGCTCAACCAGAGCGATTCAGACGGATGAGCCTCCATCGGTGACACTGTCCAAGGGACGACCGCGCTCGTACGCGGATTGCCAACGTCGATGACTAAGGCCTACGAACTCGTCGGCGCCGTAGATGCGGGCGTGTCGGAGAGGCGGTCCCACTGTGTTGGAAGGTGCGGCTCCATCTCCGGTGCGGGCGCTCAATCCCTCGCCGTCCGGTTATCCGACAGGCGCGGTGCCGACGGTTCCGGTGCAGATGCGAGGCGGGAAGAAGCTCGTGGCTGCGCGGATGCGCACCCGTCCGACGTCGTGAAGCACAACGAGTGGCATTCCGTCCGCGGGTTGGAACTGCAGGGTGGGCCCGAACAGCTGGTTGTCCTGTGCCCGCGTCAAGAGCACCGGCGCGTCGTAGAGACCGATCACGTCGCCTCTGTTGAAAGTGCTGACGAACGGCTTGGTCAGGATGCGGCAGCCGGTCGTAGGCGACTGTGTGCGTTCTTGG
>DASQHW010000629.1:0-3042 GCA_035631895.1 Acidimicrobiia bacterium
AGCAGATGGCGTCGATGATCGGCGATTTGCCCGCGCCGGTTGGCCCGACCATCGCGAAGTAGTCGACGTCGTCGAAGTCGATGTCGACCGGCGAACGGAACACACCGAAGCCTTCGACGTGCAGGCGGACGGGCCGCATCAGGACACCTCGGCGAGGACGTCGTCGTGCAGGCGTTCGAACAGACGCAGGATGCGTGCGTCGTCGACGCCCTCGACCGTGAGGTACTCGGCGAACAGGTCACGTGCGCTGCGCCCGCGGCGCGGGCTCGCGTCGGTCGCAACACTCTCGGTCGGTGCCAGCTCGATGCGCACGTCCACCGCGCGCGGCAACAGCGTGCGAACCTCGTCGGCGAGCCCCGCGCGGGCCGGCTCGTGCACGACGACCCGCAGCCAGGCGTCTCCCGTGTCGCGCGCAACGGCACGGAGCTCTTCGAGGGTGCCGGTGAGGGTGCGCAGCGTCCAACCGCTTTGCAGCACGCGCTTCTCCACCCGCGCAGGCACGCCCGGCGCGGTCTCGACGATCAGCGCGTGCTTGACGTCGAGCTCCTCGCCGAAGTCGACCTGTATCGGCGACCCCGCGTACCACGCGGGGGCCGGCGCATCGACCCGTTGCGCGCGATGCAGGTGCCCGAGCGCCACATAGTTCGCGCGCGAAGGGAAATGCACCGCTTCGACGCCGTACTCGTTGGCGATCTGCGCGTCTCGCTCGCCGCCGCCGAGCCGGCCGCCCGGGACGAAGCAATGCGCGGCGAGGAGGTTCACGGCGTCGGGCCTGAACGACGCGCTCAAGGCGTCGATCAGCACGCGCATCCGTTCCGCGTAGCGGCCGACGGCCTGGGCCGCGTCGAGCTCGAGCAGCTGCTCGGTCTTGACGGCGAACCGCTGGGACACGAATGGCACCAACGCGCAGACGACGGGCTCGCCGGCGGCGGTCTGCCACTCCACGACGCCACCGCGGTCGGCGCGGGTCGCGTGCCCCAGCAAGGTGATGCCCGCCGCCGCGAACAGCGGCGCCCACGCGTCGAACGCGTGCTGGTGGTCGTGGTTGCCGCCGATGACGACCACGCGCGCGCCGGTCGCCCGCAGGGCGAGCAACGCATCCCAGACGACGCGCTGCGCGTCCGGGAGCGGCGCCGCGGATTCGAAGAGGTCGCCGGTGACGAGCACACAGTCGACGTGCTCGGCCGCTGCGACCTCGGCGATCTCGGCGAGGACGGCGCGGTGCTCCTCCAGTCGTGAGATCCCGCGCAACAACTTGCCGACGTGCCAGTCGGAGGTGTGCAGGATCTTCACGGCGCGCTCACCCGTCGCCCGGCAAGCCCGCGTAAGGATCGTCGGGTACGGCGGCCGCGCCCGTGGCGCTCGGGTTCGCGCCCCGTTCGGCCGGACGCGTTGCCCATGCGGGGAACGGGAATTCGGCGACGAGCGGCACCGGGATCTCGGGCTGGCTCACGAACATCGTGCCGGGCTTTGCGATCGTCGCGCGCTTCTGATGGCTCGGCGGGAGGAACCCGTATTCGGCCCGAGCGGCTTCCGCCGCGTCGAGGCGACCGACCACGCGGATCGACGAGTTCGAGATGATCCGCCGCTCGACCTCGCTCGCAGTCTGCTGCGCGCCCACCAGCACGATGCCGAGTGATCGACCCCGCTCGGCGACGTCGAGCAGGATCTCCTTGATCGGGGAGTCGCCCTCGCGCGGCGCGTATTTGTTGAGCTCGTCGAGCACGACGAACAGCAACGGCTTGGCGCTGCCCGTCTGCTCCTTGCGGTCGAAGGCGGTACGCAGGGTCACACCGACGACGAATCGCTTCGCGCGATCGGGCAGGTTGTGCAGGTCGACGACGGTGAGCTGTGCGTCGTCGGTGTCGATGCGGTGGCATTCGCGTTCGGCGACATCGGCCCGCACCAGCCGGTCGAGGGCGCGTTGTGACGACATGAACCGCCGCACGAACGCGTTGATCGTGCCCATGCCGGTCGCCGGGCCCGCCCACTCCCGCCGTTCGAGCTCGTCGTCGCTCTGCACCCGGGCGACGACGAAGTCGACGAGGTCTCGGTAGGTGCGGAGTGTGCGACCGCCGACGCGCCACGCGCCGTCCGCGGCCGGCTCGCCCTCGCGGCGCAGTGCCGACGTCACGTTGTGGACGACCATCGTGTACTGCTGGCGATCGTCTTCGGCGTCTGCGAACGCGAACGGCAGCAACTCTTCGGTGACGAAGTCCGCGAGCGTCCAGTAGAAGGCGTGGACGCCCTGCGTGCGGGTCGCGACATCCGGCCGGGCGTTCACGTCGCCCTTACGGGCGGGTGCGAACACCGTCACCGACTTGAACGCGCCGGGCATGAGCCCGAGCTCGCGGTACTTGTCGCGGTCGGTGTCGGAGAGGTCGGTGTTGTCGTGGTCGAGGAACAGGAGATCCTCGCCCTTCACGTTGAAGACCAGCGCGCGCGTGTTCAAGGTGCCATCGCCGAGCGCGCCCGAGTTGAACATCGCATACAGCAGGAACGTGGCGTACGTCGTCTTCGTCGCCACGCCCGAGATCCCCGAGATGTTGACGTGGGCGCCGTGGGTGCCGTCGAGGAAGTCGACGTTCGCGTACAGCGGACGGCCGTCGCGCCCGAGACCGATCGGCAGCTTGCGCGGCATCCGGTCGAAGTACAGGGCCTCGTCGCGCTCCCGGCCCGCGGCGCGGCGGACCTCGGTGCCCGGCCGGGGAGGGACGAAGATCTCGGGCTCGACCCGAGTCGTGAGGACCTCGGCCGCCTCGACGGCGCCGGCCGGCAGGACACCGTCTTCGATCAGGAAGACGTCGGAGTCGAAGCGCGCGCCCTCGTGCCGAGCACGGACCTGGGTGACGACACCCGACAGCCGCACCGGTTCGTCGTGCGCGGGCAGCCGGCGCTCGCAGACCACGACGTCGTCGAGCTGCAGATACTGGGCGGGCGCGAGGGCCACCCAGTACGAGAGGGGTGTCGCGTCGTCGGTGCCGAGCACCCGGCCGACGGCGTCGGGGCCGGCGGTTTCGGCGGTCTCCGCGGGGTTCGCAG
>DASQHW010000630.1:0-8623 GCA_035631895.1 Acidimicrobiia bacterium
GAACGCGCGCCCTCTCGCCGGAACAGATCGCGCGCATCACCGACCAGTTTGCGACCGGAGCTCGCGTGCTGCGCGACGGCGGTTTCGACGTCATCGAGGTCCACCTCGGGCATGGCTACCTGCTGAGCTCGTTTCTGTCGCCGAAGCTCAACCGGCGTGCCGACGAGTGGGGAGGCAGCCTCGAGAACCGGGCGAGGTTCCCCCGACGGGTCGTTCGAGCGGTGCGAGACGCCGTGGGTCACGACGTCGCGGTGACCGCGAAGGTCAACATGACCGACGGCGTGCGCGGGGGCTTCTGGCTCGAAGAAAGCCTCGCGTTCGCCCGCATGCTCGAGCATGACGGTGCGCTGGACGCGCTGACGCTCACGGGCGGGAGCTCGTTCGAGAATCCCATGTACCTGTTCCGCGGCGAGGCGCCCGTTGCAGAGATGGCGGAGATGTTCGCCGGGCCCTTGAAGCTCGGCGTCAAGCTCGTCGGCGGCCGGTTCTTCAAGGAGTACCCGTTCGAGGAAGCGTATTTCCTGCCGTACGCCCGCCAGTTCCGGGCGGCCCTCGCGATGCCGCTGGTCCTCCTCGGTGGCATCAACGGGCTCGCGACGATCACGCGCGCTCTCGACGAGGGCTTCGCGTTCGTGCAGATGGGCCGGGCGCTCTTGCGGGAGCCCGAGCTCGTCACCGAGATGCAAGAGGATGCGCACCGCACGTCGTTGTGCATCCACTGCAACAAATGCATGCCGACGATCTACACGGGCACCAGATGCGTGCTCGCGGGCGACGACAACGGCAGGGAAACGACGCAGGCGTGACCGTGTGACGGACCCTCAGATCTCGAGGAACTCTTCGAGGTTGCGGTGCAGGTTCACGATGCGGCACTCCTCCGTGGGCGACACCATCAGGTGCCGCAAACCCGGCTGGTGCATGCCGCGCTGACTCCGCGCGAAGTTCTTGAAGTCCTGGTTCAGCACGAGACCGAGTGGCAAGTCGTCGTTCTCGGTCACGGCGATCTCGATCGGGTTGGTACGTGGAGTTGCATCGCCCGCAGGAAAGCGCGCGAACGCATATGCATCCATGAACGCGTCGTCGGGTGTCGGACCGGGCCGCGACCGCACGACCTGCAACATGTCGGAGAACACCAGCACGGTGAGGTTCGGGAACAGGTTGTACTGCTGCATGTCGAGGAGCTGTGCCTCGGTGAGCGTCGCGAACCAGTCGTGCCCGCTCTGCAATGCGCGTTCCCTGATGAGCTCGCCAATTGCGGCACGGACCGTCCCGCCTCCGGCGGCGGCGGGCGCGGGCCCGGCATCCCGCTGTTCGAGATTCCCCACTCGGACGCCCATGATCTGCACGAACGCCTCCCACACTTCCTGGTCGGATGGCCGTTCGCCCAGCCGCGGCGACGGCAGGCCGTACGACTGCTCGAGCTTGCCGTGCCGGTGCCAGACGCGCTGCGGTCCGTTGACGTCGTCGCACATCGGCAACATCTCGCGGTGGATGCCTTGTACGTGATAAGTCTCGCTGAACCCGTCGATAAGTGTCTTCCAGTTGCAGCGTGCGGGCCCCGTGACCGACATCAGGCACCGCATCTCGTCGAGGCGCGCCCACGCGCAATCGTCCGGGACCTCCTCGAGGAATGCTGCCAACGGCTCGGCGTCGAGCGCGAGGTTGACGAACACCAACGGTCCCCAGGTGTCCACCTGCGCCCGGACGAGGGGCAGGTCGTCGTTCAGCACCCCGAAGACGCGGCGCGAAGGCACCTCCCGCAAGCGGCCGCTGAGGTCCCAGGTCCACCGGTGGAACGGACAGCGGATCTCGGTCAAGCCGCCGCCGGTGCCCTCGCAGAGGGCGCTTCCGCGGTGCCGGCATGCGTTCTGGAACGCGCGCAGCTCGCCGTCGTCGCCTCGGACGAGGAGGACGGAGAGGTCGCCGACGCAATACTCATGGAAGTCGCCGGGGTTGGCAACGTGGTCGAGCGAGCAGGCCAGTTGCCAGACCCGCGGCCACAGTCCGTCCCGCTCCCGCCGCGCGAACTCGGGCGAGACGTATCGAGACGTGGGAATGGCTACCGGCACATGAGGCTCCTGTTCGCTCGCCCGCCCGAATGGTCGCGTCTCCTCGCCTGCACCGGCAACCGGCAGGAGCGCCCCGCGCACCCATCCGGATCGACAGGTGCGCACAATGTTCGTACGCTTCGGCGGTTCAATCGACCCTGGGGGAACAATGCGGCTTCGTGTCGGCGTAATCGTTGCGGTGGTCATGGTGCTTGTTGCCACCGCCTGCGGCGGGGGCACCAAAGTGACCAACTCCGCCCCGCCGGGCCAGACGACCGTCCCCGTGGCCACCGGCAACACGGCCCCGGCGGTCTGCAAGACCGCGACGCTCACGTCGCCCGAGATCGGCGTGACCCCCACGACGATCACCGTCACGGTCATGGCCGACGTCGGCTCGTCGATCAAGCCGGCACTGTTCCTCGGCTCGATGAACGCGGTGAAGGCCTGGGCCGACTACATGAACGCGAACGGCGGGCTCGCCTGTCGCAAGGTCGTGGTCAAGGAGGCGGATTCGAAGCTCTCGCCCGATGACGCCAAGAATGGGATCGCGACCGCGTGCAAGGACTCGATCGCCATGGTCGGCACGACCTCGTTGTTCCTGAACGACGTGACCGGCATGGAAGGTTGCAAGGACAAGGCCGGGCAGGGGACGGGACTCCCCGACATCGCCGAGCTGCAGACAGAAGCCGTGCAGCAGTGCTCGAAGGTCTCCTTCGCCACGCTCCCGACGGGTTCCGCGTGTCCGTACAGTGGCTCCGGCCCGCGCCAGTTCAAGGTCGGCTTCACCACCTACGACTACTACTTCACCAAGTATCCGGGCGTGGATCTTCACGGCGTGTTCGTGATCCCGAAGGACCTTCCTTCGACGATTGCGGCCTCGACGCCTCTCTTCCGCGCGGAGAACAGGATGGGCATCAAGAGCGACGCGGAATTCGGCAAGAGCGGACTGGACCTGCAGACGGCGTACACGCCGGTGGCCCAGGCCATGAAGCGCTACAACTCGAACTACGCCCGCAACGGCCTGGACTACTCGGGCACGGTGCTGATGCGCAAGGAGGCCAAGGCGCAGGGCGTCACGTCGGTGAAGATCTGGGACTGCTCGATCCAGTGTTACGACAAGCGGATGATCACCGAAGGACAGGGCGCTACGGAAGGCCAGTACGCGTGGCTCAACATCCTTCCGATGGAGGATGGCGGGGCCGCAAATCCCGAGCTCGCCGCCTTCCTGCAGTACGACAAGAAGCCGGACGGGTTCGGTGAGATCGCATGGGTCTCGGGTGAGATCTTCGCCCGCGCCGTGAACGACGCGATGAAGGCGCACAACAACGACCCGAACGCGATCACCCGCGCAAACGTGTTCGAGGCGATCCGGAACCTTCACGAGTTCGACGCCAACGGCATGATCCCGAAGATCGATGTCGGCGCCAAGCAGGGCAGCACGTGCCTGGTCGGCATGCAGGTGCAAGGCGACAAGTGGGTGCGCGTCGATCCCACCCAGCCCGGCCAATTCGACTGCGACAACAACAAGCCTCCGCTCGTCTTCACAATCGATCCGGTCGCGGAATACAAGGGGGGCTGAGGTGACCCGCGCACTGCGGGGCCGGGAGGACATGCCAACGTGAACAGGCGATGGTCCACTCTGTTCGTGTGGGCAGGGACGATCGCGTTCATCGTGGTCGTCAGCTGGCAGGCGTGGGCGGGCAACCCGGTCACCGGGTCGAGCCTGCTGAACCTGCTGGTGTTCTCGCTGCCCCTTGCCGGCATCTACGCGATGTCCGCGAGCGGCCTCGTCGTGGTCTACACCACAACTGGCGTGTTCAACTTCGCCCAGGGCGCGATCGGCATGTTCTTCGCGTACGTGTACTGGCAGCTCGTCGATTCGACCACGGGCTGGGGATGGCCCACGTGGGTCGCGTTGCCGCTGGTCGTGCTCGTCCTCGCACCATTGACCGGTATCGCGCTCGATCGCGTGATCATGCGTCATCTCCAGGGCCAGTCGCTCGTGGTGCAGCTCATGGTGACGGTCGGGCTGTTGTTCGCGGTGATCGGCCTCGTCGGCCTGATCTGGGATCAGCAACAAGCGCACTCGCTGCCGCCGCTGTTCAACGGGCAGGGGTTCAAGATCGGTGACGTCGTGCTGACCTGGCACCGGTTCGCCACGATCGTCACCGCCGTCGCGCTCGCGATCGGCCTGCGCATCTTGCTGTTCCGCACGCGGCTGGGCATCGCCATGCGGGCAGTGGTCGACAATCGCGGGCTCGCGGCAATGTCGGGCGCGCGCGCTTCACTGCTGTCGGGCTTCGCGTGGGGCCTCGGCTGTTCGGTCGCCGCGCTCGCCGGCATCCTCCTGGCACCCGAGGTCGACATGGCTGCGGGCGGCGCCCTCACGCTGCTGATCATCACCGCGTTCGCGGCCGCGGTCGTCGGGCGTCTTCGCAGCCTGCCACTCACCTACGTCGGCGCGCTGATCCTCGCGATTGCGATCGGCTGGTCGAACAACTTCCTGCTGTTCGCCGGCCGCTGGACGAACGTCTCCGAGGCGTTTCCCGCCATCATGTTGTTCATCGTGCTGCTCTTGCTCCCGCGAGCCGAGCTTCGGTTCGCGCGTACCCATGTGATCCGAAGGATCGAGCGCGTGTCGACGGTACGCGACACGCTGATCGGCATGTCGGCGCTGTTCGTCGCGATGTGGCTGCTGAGCCGCTCGCTCTCCGATGCGAACCTCAGTCGCTTCGCGCTCGGCATGTGCACCGCGCTCGTCGCGCTCTCGCTCGTGCCGCTCATCGGCTGGGCGGGCCAGGTATCCCTCGCGCCACTCGCGTTCGCTGGTATCGGCGCAACCGCGTACGCGCGATTGGGCGGGGCACACGGGAGCATATGGGCCGTGCTCCTCGCGGCGCTGATCTGCATGCCGATCGGTGCGCTGCTCGCATTTCCCGCGATGCGCCTTCACGGGCTGTATCTCGCGTTGGCCACGATGGCGTTCGCGTCACTTGTCGAGCTCGTGTTCTTCGCGCAACCTTTCGCGGTCGGCGAGGGGAGCCGCGTTGTCTCCCACGTGCATATTGCTGGCTACAACTTCGAGGACCGGCACACGTTCCTGCTGTTGGTCACCGCGGTGTTCGGCGTCGCGGCCGTCGCGGTCGTCGCGTTGCGCCGCAGTGCGTTCGGCCGACGATTGATCGCGCTCCGGGACAGCGAAGCGGCATCGGCGACCGTGGGCGTCAACATCCTGGAGACCAAACTCGCAGTGTTCGCGCTGTCGGCGGGCATGTCGGGGTTCGCAGGGGCGTTCCTCGTGATGTACTACCACACGCTCGGCTCGGGAAGTAACAACGGCTTCGCAATGCTCCAGGGCCTTCCTATCGTCCTGGCGCTCGTGATCGGCGGCGTTGCGTGTGTGTCCGGTGCACTGTTCGCGGGGATCTTCGGGCTCGCGACGGTCTTGATCCAGGAGAACTGGCATCTCAACCTGTGGAAGACGATGGTCTTCCTTGCGCCCGGCCTCGCCGCGCTCGGCATCATCCGTAACCCGGCCGGTGCGGTCGTCGAGATCGGTGAAGGGTTCGCGCCGCTGTTGCCGTGGCGAAAGGACGCACGGCGAGAAGCGGCCGAGCTCAAGGCCGCGAACGCGGAACCAGAGGTCGGCGAGCTGGGGCTCACGCGGGATTTCGAGGAGTCCGACGTGCTGCTCGTCGACCGCGGCCTCGGCATCAGCAACGATGTGCCACGCGCGACGGCAAGGACGGGATGACGATGCCGTTGCTCGACGTCGCCGAGGTCTCCGTCCAGTTCGGTGGTCTGCTCGCGGTCGACGGCGCCACGCTGACGGTGGAAGCCGGCTGCGTCACCGGGCTCATCGGCCCCAACGGCGCCGGCAAGACGACATTGTTCAACGTCATCACCGGGCTCCAGGCACCGTCCCAGGGACGGGTGCTCCTCGCGGGCAGTGACATCACCCGCCGGCGTCCGTATCGTCGTGCCCGACTCGGAATTGCGCGGACGTTCCAGCGACTCGAGGCGTTCGGGAGCCTGACCGCGCGCGAGAACGTGCTGGTCGCCCTCGAGATGCGGCGACGGTGGGCAACGTCGCGGTACGAGAGCGGTGCGCTCGCGGACGACCTGTTGGAGCAGGTCGGCATCGCGTCGGTGGCGCACAAGCGCGTCGAGTCCTTGCCCACCGGCACCGCCCGTCTCGTCGAGGTCGCGCGCGCACTCGCGACCGATCCGAAGGTCTTGTTGCTCGACGAGCCGTCATCGGGCCTCGACGAGGCCGAAACCGACGCGTTGGGCGAGCTCCTGCACAGGTTGACCGGCGGCGGGCTCGGGGTGCTGCTCGTCGAGCACGACATGCCGTTGGTCATGGACACGTGCGCGAGCATCCACGTGCTTGACTTCGGCCGGGTGATCGCGTGCGGCACACCGAACGAGATCCAGGCGAACCCATCGGTGCAACGGGCGTATCTCGGCACGGCGAAGACCGCGTCATGAGCAGTCTGGACCTCGCTCCCGTCCTCGATACGACCGAGGTCACTCCTGTCCTGGAGCTTTCCGCAGTGCGCGCCGGATACGGCGCCATCGACGTGCTCCACGGCATCGACATTCGGCTGATGCCCGGCGAGGTCTTCGCGCTGCTGGGACCGAACGGCGCGGGGAAGTCGACCACACTCGGCGTCGCGTGCGGCGCGATCACGCCGCACTCCGGCAGCTTGTTTCTCTGCGGGCGCGACGTGACCGGTGTGCAAACCGACGCGCTGGCGCGCGCCGGCGTGTGCCTCATCCCGGAAGGGCGCGGCATCTTCCCGAACTTGAGCGTTGCCGAGAACCTCCGGATGGCGTCGTTCAGCGGCGTCGGCTACCGGGCGATCCTCGACCGCGCGTTCACGCAATTCCCGCGGCTCGGCGAGCGGCGCAAGCAAACGGCGGGCACGCTGTCGGGCGGCGAGCAGCAAATGCTGGCGATGGCGCGCGCGCTTGCCACCGAGCCGGCCGTGCTGCTGATCGATGAGCTGTCGATGGGCCTCGCGCCGATCATCGTGGAAGAGCTCTACGAGCACGTGCGGCAGATCGCGGCGTCCGGCCTGTCGATCTTGATCGTCGAGCAGTTCGCGCACGAGATTCTCGGCATCGCGCACCGTGCCGGGATCATGCTGCACGGCAGGCTCTTGCACTCCGGGCAACCCACGTTCATCGCCGACGAGCTTGCGGATGCGTACCTCGGGAGCGATCATCACCACCTGCACGCGGCTGACACTCCGGCCTCAGCAAGGAGATCCGAGTCATGAGCGACGTCAAGACCGACGAGACGGCCGCATCCATGTCGTCGCCGCGCCTCGCCCAATTCCAAGAAGAGGTCGGCAAGCTCAAGGTGAGCGGTGGAGGGGCCAACCCCGAGCGCCTCGGGTCGCAGTGGGGGATCGGTCTCGCGATCCTCGGCATGGTCATCGCGATCATCTCGTGGATCAGCGCTCGCCAGGACACGGCGTTCGAGTTCATCCAACGCGACACGATCGCAGCCATGATCGGTATCGGCATCTCGATCGTCGGGATCGCGATCTGGGTGCGCAACTCGATCACGCGCTACCTGCGCTATTGGATCATCCGGCTCGTCTACGAACAGCGAGAGCAGACCGAGCAGCTGGTCAAGGCGCTGCGTGAGGGAAACAGCTCTCGTTAGAGCCGGCGTATCGCTGCGATCAGCTCGTCGCGCGTGACCACGTTGTCGAAGCGGTCTCTCACCGTTCCGTCGCTTCCGATCACGTACACCCACGGCTCGTGGATCTCGCCGCCGGGCACGCGTTGCAACCATTGCAACGCCGCGTCGTTCACGACCTGCTTGTCGAAGTCCTTGAAGATCTCGACGTGCACGAATGCCGCCTTGCCCGCGTACGCCTTCGCGACCCCGGCGATCATGTCGGTGATCGGTCCGCAGAATCGGCTCTGGCAATAGACCGGCGTCGAGAACACCACCACCAGCGGGCGACGCGCGGCCAGGACTCCGGCGATCGTCGCCCGGTGCAGCTCGGGGTCCGGCACCGTGGTGCCGGATTGCGCCCGCGAGTCGACGGCGCGTAGCGCAGCACCGTCGTGGTTCGCGATCGTGTAGTTGTTGCTGGCCGGTGCACGGTCACCGACGGCGAGTGCCTCGTGCCTGGTCGTCACCTGGAATTCGGTAGAAGCGCGGAGGCGACCGAGGCCTTCGACTTCGGCGTCGACGTCGGCCGTCCATATCCCGGGTTCGTCGAAGCCGATCGTTGCCGCGTACACCCCGCGCCCGCGCACCGCGTCGACGAGTATCGGCTTCGTCGGCACCGGGTTTGGCGCTTGCGTCGCGGGGATCGGCAGGAACGACGCGTCGTGCGGCTGTCCTGGCGCCGCCCCGGAGGGGTCGGTCCGGCGGACGCGCACGTGCACTGTGCCGAAGCCGATCAGGCGACCGTCGCCGGTCGCAAGGCCGACGAGGAACCGGCGCGGCGCCCCGGCGGTGAGGTCGAAGCTCGCGACGGTCGCCTGGAGCTGATCGGCCGCGGGGTTCTGCGACGCGGCGTTGCGCTTCGACGAGGAGCCGCCGCACG
>DASQHW010000631.1:0-5962 GCA_035631895.1 Acidimicrobiia bacterium
CGACACGACCGTGGCCGCGCGACCGACGCGGGTGCGGGCATCTTGTCGCCCGAGACGGCGAAGCGCGACGACCCCGCGTGGACGGCACTCGTGCGCGCCGCCGGCCGGTACTACGACGAGCTGCTCCCTCGGTTGCGCGGCGACTCGGGTTGGGCACGCTGCGGGATCTTGCAGCTCGCGACCCGCGAGACCGATGTTCCCGCATGGGAATGGGTCGCCGAGCACGCGCACGGCGCACGCGAGATCACGCCCGCCGAGGCGTCTTCGATGGTGCCGGTGCTCGGCCCAGTTCTACGCGTCTTGCACCAGCCGGATGCAGCACGCGTCGACGGGCGGTTGCTGTGCGCGGCCGTGCGGAGCGAGGCCGCGGAATGCGGTGTGGAAGTGCACGAAGAGAGCGTCGACGACGTGCGCGCGCTGGATGCGGAGGCGATCGTGATCGCGGGCGGCGCGTGGACGCCACGCGTCGCCGATCAGCTCGGCGTCGCGCTCCCGGTGGGTCCGATGCGTGGCCAGATCATCCACCTCGACGTGGATCACGACACCGCGACGTGGCCGATCGTGCACCCGGTGTTCGGCTATTACCTCGTGCCGTGGTCCGATGCCCGGGTGGCGGTCGGCGCAACGGTGGAGGATGCGGGCTTCGCCGTCGACGTCACCGCCGGCGGCGTGCACGAGGTGTTGCGGGAGACCCTCCGTGTCATGCCGGGCCTTGCGAGCGCGCGGCTGCGCGAGGTGCGCGTGGGATTGCGGCCGGTGAGCGCCGACGACCTGCCCATCCTCGGCGCGCTGCCGGGGCTGGCGAACGTGTACGTCGCAACCGGCCACGGCGCCAACGGGCTGCTGCTCGGGCCGCTCTCGGGAAAGCTCGTCGCCGACGCCGTGCTCGGCCGCGCTCCCGAGCTCGACCTCGCGCCGTACTCGCCGAGCAGGTTCGCGACGTAGCAGCTTTCGGCGCTTTCGGCGCTTCCGGCGCGTCAGCGCTCGAGCTTCAGCGCGCGGTCGGCGATGATGTTCTTCTGCACCTCGGTGGGGCCGGCGCCGATCGTCGTGTAGCGCTGCCACACGTAATTCCGCGCCCACATGCCGCCGTCGATCGCGCCCGGCGCGCCCTTGAGCAACGCACCGGTCGGGCCGAGGATGTCGAGCGCGAGCTCGGCGAGCCAGAGCGAGATGTAACCCCACTGCAACTTCGCGAGCGGCACCTCCGGCCACCCCTTCTCGCCCTTCAGCACCTTCGACAGCGCGCGGGCGATCAGCAGGCGGGTTGCTTCGATCTGGATGTGCAGCTTCGCGACGCGTTCACGGATCGCGGGATCGCGCAATGCTTCGGGGTTCTCGGCCTTGGCGGTCTGCAGCAGAGTACGGAGATCCTGCGCCATCGAGATCGCCTGGCCGGCGCTGCCCACCCGCTCCTGCCCCAGGGCACCCATCGACACCAACCAGCCGTTGCCCTCGTCGCCGAGCCGGTCACCGACAGGCAGTGCCACATCGGTGAAGAACACCTCACAGAACAGAGAGTCGCCGGTGATCTCGCGGATCGGTCGGATGTCGATGCCCGGCAACTCCATGTCGACGATGAAGGCGGTGATGCCCTCGTGCTTGCGTCCGCGGGAGATCGCCGTCGGGTCCGTGCGCAGGAGGAACAATCCCCACTTTGCGATCTGCGCACTGGAGATCCAGATCTTCTGCCCGTTGACGACGTAGTGCTTCCCGTCGTCGGTGAGGAGCGCGGTCGTGCGCAGGTTCGCCATGTCGGAACCGGCCTGGGGTTCCGAGAACCCCTGGCACCAGTGCTCGCTCGCATCGAGGATGCCCGGGAGCCACCGGGCCTTCTGGTCGTCGGTGCCCCAGGAGATGATCGACGGTCCGATCTGCACGATGCCGTTGGCGTTGAAGATGCCCGGGGCGCGGTACTTCGCCATCACCTGCGTGTAGATGACCTGCTGCGAGGTGGTGGCGGCCCGGCCGCCCCACTCCTCGGGCCAAAGGATCGCGGCCCAGCGTCCTTCGTTGAGCTTGTTCTGCCAGGCCTTGCGCTTGTCCATGACGCCCATGACGCCGCGCGAGGCGTCGAGGTCCTCGTTGTCGGACCACTGCTCGATGAACGCCGGCATCTCCTTGTCGAGAAACGCCTCGAGCTCCTCCTTGAACGCGAGATCCTCGGGCGACCAGGCGAAATCCATGGTTGTCGCTCAGCTCCCTTCGGTCGACATATGACACTAGCGTCAGGTTGTCATTATCGTCATCCGGGTGGACTTCACGTTTTCTGCAGATCAGGACGCGCTCCGGGATGCCGTGCGCGTGTTCATGCAGGCCGAGGCTCCCAAGGATTACGTGCGGCGCATGGCGGAACACGACGACGTGGGGATCACTCCGGACTTGTGGCGACGCATCGTCGACCTCGGATGGACCGGTCTCCTCGTGCCGGAGGAGCAGGGCGGCCTCGGGCTCGGTCTGATCGATGCCGTCGTCGTGCAGGAGGAGATGGGTCGCGCGGTCTTCCCCGGCCCGTACTTCTCCTCCGCGATCACCGCGACGCTCGCGGCGCGCGCGCTCGGGCTGGACGCGCTCCTCGAGGGCCTTGCCGCGGGGACGCGGGGCACTGTCGCGATCGACGAGGCCGGTCACGGCGACCCCCTCGAACGCATCCGCGTGCGTGCGAGCGGAAGAGGCTCCCGCTACAAGCTCGACGGTGTGAAGCCGATGGTGATGGACGGCAACAGCGCGGATTGGGTCCTCGTGCCGGCGCGCACACGCGACGGGCTCCAGACGTTCCTCGTCGAGCAGCCCGGTCGGTACGCGCAGGCCGCGCCCGCCCTCGACATCACGCGCAAGTTCGCCCGCGTCGAGTTCGACGGGGCGCGGGCGACCCTCGTGGGGCCGCCCGGCGACCATGCCGGGATCTGGCGCCGTGTCGCCGACGACGCGGCGGTGCTGCTGGCCGCGGAGCTGATCGGGGTCAGCGAAGCTGCGAACGCGCTGGCGCTCGACTATGCCCAGGCACGCGAGGTCTTCGGCAGGCCACTGTCGAAGTTCCAGGTGACCCGTCACAAGGCCGTCGACATGCTGCGTGAGATCGAGATCGCACGGGTCGCGGTGCACTACGCGGCCTGGGCGTCGGAGGTCGACGCCCCTGACCGCGAGATCTCGGCGGCCATGGCGAAGGCGCAATCTGCGAGCGCCGCGAATCTTGTGACCGCCGAATGCATCCAGATCCACGGCGGCGTCGGTTACACGTGGGAGAACGACTCGCACGTGTTCCTGCGCCGCGCCAAGGTCGACGACCTGCTGCTCGGCGCCCAGACCTGGCAACGCGAGCGCGTTGCCGACCAGTATTTCGCGACGCTCTGACGCACGCGCAGTGAGAGAGAGGGGACGGCCATGAAGGCTGCCGTCTACTACGAGACGGGTTCACCCGACGTGTTTCGCTACGAGGACGTGCCCGACCCGGTGTGCGGCACCGGCATGGTGCTGGTCGGCGTCGAGGCGATCAGCATCGAGGGAGGTGACACGCTCAATCGGCTCGGCGGCGAGATGGCGACGACGCCGCACATCGTCGGGTACCAGTGCGCGGGCACCATTCGCGAGGTGGGCGAAGGGGTCACCGACCGGCACGTCGGTGATCGCGTCGTCGCCACGATGTTGTGGGGCTCGCACGCCGAGCTCGTCGCGGTGCCGTCGGTCCTCACGTGGCCGATTCCCGAGGGGGGCGACGTCGTCAAGTGTGCGTGCGTGCCCGTGGCGTTCGGCACGGCAGACGATTGCCTGTTCGAGTTCGGGCACCTCGCGGCCGGAGAGAGCGTGTTGATCCAAGCCGGCGCCGGCGGCGTCGGGATCGCCGCCATCCAGCTCGCCAAACGCGCAGGCGCAACCGTCCTCGCGACGGCGTCGAGCGAGGAGCGGTTGGCGCCGTTGTACGAGCTCGGCATGGATCATGGTGTCGACTACTCGCGACCGGGGTGGGTCGACCGGGTGCGCGAGCTGACCGGTGGCAGGGGAGTGGACCTCGTCGTCGATTCGGTGGGCGGCAAGGTGCTGCAGGGCAGTGTGCAGTGCCTGGCGTATCGCGGGCGGTGCATCACCGTCGGCAGCGCCGGCCGTGACGAGCAGCCGCTCGACGTGCGCGCGCTCGGGATGGGCAATCAATCGATCACCGGAGTCTTTCTCGGTGCCGAGATCCTCAACCCCCGCGCCCACGAGATGATCCAACGTCATGTCGACGACGTCGGGACCGGGCGATTGCGTGTCGTCGTCGACCGCACGTTCCCGCTCGCAGACGCCGCGGCGGCCCACGCGTACATCGAGAGCCGTCAGGCCGTCGGGCGAGTGGTGCTCATTCCCTGAGCGCGCAGACAGATGTCGTGCACGGCGAACACGTGGCCCTGCGGCACGGGCATCTCTCCGCCGACGAACATCTCCGGCCACGTGACCGGTTCTCCCGCACAATGCATCGTCTCGATCCGGTCGCGGTCCACGAGGGTGAGCGTGTCGTCGACCGGCCGTGCTTCGAGCGTGCCTTCGGTGCCCGTCACGGCGAAACGTGTGTCGCCCCACGCGCCGAGCCCCTTGGGTGTGAAGTAGTCGACGCGCGCGTAGCCGGTGCGACCGTCCGGTGTGCGGAGCAGCATCTCACCGAGCACTTGCAAGCCGCGATGCTCCGCATGCCCGCGCGCGGTCGCTGCGAGCACCTCTGCATCGCCGGCCCCCGTGAACGCGAGGAACTGGTCGACCTGGTGCGCGCCGATGTCGACGAGGATCCCGCCGTAGCGCGCAGGATCGAGGAACCAGTCGGGCCGGTGCTTCAGGTTCAACGTGTGCGGCCCGAGGCCGACCGTGTGCACGACGTCGCCGATCCTTCCTTCGTGCACGACGCGCTCCGCGCGCAACATCGCCGGCGTGCCGAGGCGTTCGCCGAACACGACGAGATACCGGCGACCGGTCTCGCGTTGCACGTCGCGGACGGCCGAGAGCTGGTCAGTCGTCGTGACGCCCGGCTTGTCGGCGACGACGTCCTTGCCGGCGCGCATCGCGTCGATGGCGATCTGTGCACGCTCGCTCGGTACGGCGGCGGTCACGACGACATCCACGTCGCCGGCGAAGGGATCGTCCGCGCGCGCGTCCGGATATTGCGATGCGAGCCAGGGGCCGATTCCGGCGTCGGTCGGCACCACCGCGACGACGCGGGCACCGGCACCGACCAGCCGCTGCGTCAGCTCGACGACGTGTGCGTGATCGGTACCGACGATCGACAGCGTGGTCACGAACGAGATTCTTGCAGGCCGGCAGACGTATGCGCGCTTTGCGCCGCGTGTTCAGGCGGGGCGACGCGTGTTCAGCTCGCGTGCGTTGTCTCGCATGATGCGCTGCTGCGTTGCCTCGTCGAAGTGCTTCACCTCGACCGCATAGTCCAGCGGCTTCGGCATCCCTTCGATGTGCGGCCAGTCGGAACCGAAGATGACGCGTTCGGCGCCCATCAGCGCGACCACCTCGTCGACGTCATCCTCCCAGAACGGGTTCATCCAGACGTTGCGCTTGTAGGACTCGACCGGGTCCTCGCCGAAATAGCCGGGCATCTTGCGCTCGGTGGAGCGAAGCTTCTTGAAGAGGTCGCCGAGGAATTCCGATCCGTTCTCGACGGATGCGACGCGCACGTTCGGAAACCGCTCGAACAGCTTGTCGAACGCGAGCGTGATCAAGAAGTCGTACGCGGCCCGCTCGATGTGGAAGGCCTTCACGGACGGCGCCCACCGGCCGTTCCCGCCGAACCCCGCGGCGAAACCGTCGATCGCGTAGCCGTTGCTCGAGTAGCCGCTGTCGCCCGCATGCGCGACGACGGTGATCCCTGCTTCGTTGACGCGCGCCCAGAACGGATCGTTGCGAGGGTCGCTCACGGGAACCTGGCCGTCGCGGGTGTGCGGCGCTGCGCACCGCATGACGACGGTGCGCGCGCCGTGGCGGA
>DASQHW010000632.1:0-4608 GCA_035631895.1 Acidimicrobiia bacterium
GTCCGAGCCCGGTCGCAGGGCAGCATCCGCCGACCGGAGCCGGGTCCGTGATGTCCCCGGAGGATGCGAGGCTCATCGAGGAGACGCTCGCCCGTGCACGCGTTCGTCGTGCCGCGACGGCACATGTCGATCACGGAGGGGCCTCGGCCGACAGCGGAGACGAGCCTCGCATCGACCTCGTCACCGAGCCCTCGGGCCGGGACGCCGAGCGGCCGGTCGGCGGCGCATAGCGCGGCCCTCTCCGGCCGGCGAGGACGCAGGACGGTGTCGTTCTTCGACGTGCTCGCGTCGGGGTACACTGGTTGCGACGTCCGTGCGCTGACCTCCGTGCGAGTCACAAGCGGATGGCAGGGCGTCGCCGCACACCGCAGGGGTGGGCGGGGCCGCAACCGGACCTCAATGCCGGGTTTCTTCGAGGACACGCCCCCGTGTTCTCCGGCGTATGTCGAGCGGAGTGCTTGATCAAGACAATGCGCAACATCCAGATGCTTCGGCGCCCCGCGATCTTCGACGGGGCTGCCCGGTGACCTCGTACGCCGGCGTCGAGAACCTGAGCCAATGGCAGTTCGACATGTATGTCGACGCCGAGGCGGACGGCGTCGCGACCCCCGAGCAGCTCGCGGTCCTCGAGGCCAACCCCGCCGCCTGGCGCGCGGCTCTCCTGAGCATGCTGCGGGATGCCGAGGAGCACGTCGCGAGCGCTCGTTCCTTGCCGGGCGAAGAACGCGATCAGGTCGTTGCGGACCTCGAGTCGGAGTACCGACGGCTGACGGCCGCGTTTTCGCGCTTCGCGCCCGAAACGACGGCCCGCGAACCCCGCCGCACCGACACCCGCGCCGGCCGCGATGCACGCGACTCGCAGGCGACCGCACCCGGCCGAACGCAGTTGCAGGTGTCCTGGCAACCGGGACGTGTCGTCGCCTGGGGCGGCGGTGCGCGGGCGCCGGTCGCCGACGGTGACGAGGTCATGGCGATGATCACGGCCGCGGGCGCGCCGGAAGCCGGCTGGAGCGTGCACGCGCCCGTGCCGTTGTCCGGCGGCGTTCACGCGGAGGCGTTCGGCATTCCGGTGGGTGACGTCTTGGGGTGGCTCGTCGCCGCCGGCGCAGGCCAGGTCGGGGATGACGTCGGCGCGAGTGTCCGATGGCTGGGACGCGTCGCGATCTGGGCAGTCGAGATCACCGCGCATGGCGCGATGGTTCCTCAACTGCGGAAGCGAATGCGGAAGAGCGCAAGCGCACGGGAATCGAACGGCTCGTACTCGGTGCGATGGACGCCCGCACTCGTCGATCCCGCACGACTCGAGCGCATGGCGGCCGAGATGCCGGGGAGCATGCGCGCGCTCGACCGTAACGTCGACGCACGCGCGCTGATCCGTTCGGCGCTCACCGGCATGGTGGACGCGATCTGTCGCGACAGCGCGCGTCGTCTCGAGGTCCCCGCGCCTCCGCCGCGGGTTCGTACGCCACAGGACGTCGCGGAAGCATTTCTCGCGCGGCTCGACGGCAGCGCCTTCGATGCCCCGGTTGCAGTTGCCGGCGAGATCGTGGCCCGTGTGGAGCGCTGGGCGCGGCCCGTGACGGGATCGCATGGAAGGTTGATCGTGCAGCTCGATCCTCCCGACAGCGGGGGAGCGTGGCACCTCGCAGTCTTCGCGCGGGGGCCTGGTGCGAAGCAGACGGGCATCGAGCAGGCGATCGTGATGGCCGGCTCCGAACGCCAGCACCTCGAGGACGAGATCACTCGGCTCGAGCGCATGGTTCCCGCGCTCCTGCGCCCCGGCGGGACGCGACGCGGTGAGGTCGTGCTGAGCACCGAAGAGGCGTGGGACCTCATGGCAACGACGGGTCCACGACTGGTGTCCGCCGGTTTCGATGTGCGTGTGCCGGAGATGTCCCGGCGGCGGAGCGCGCCGTCTCTGCGCATCTACGTGGAAAACGCATCGGAGTCGGCCGTCGGTGCGAGCCAGCTTGCGAACGTGCGCTGGTCGGCGCTGTTCGACGATGTCGAGCTGAGTGGCGCCGACATCGCGCGGCTGGCGAAAGAGGCTCGGCCGCTCATCCGCTCGGGTGGCCGGTGGGTCGCGATCGACAAAGCGGATCTGAAGGCTGCCGCAGAAGCGCTGGCCGAGCGCGCGTCCACCACCCAGCTCTCGGGCGCGGAGATGCTTCGGCTCGCGCTCGGCCTGGAAGAGTCCCCGCTTGCAGGCGGGATCTCACTCGACGGGGGAGGGTGGGCAGCGGACCTGCTGGCGGCCGCGGCCAAGGTCGCGACCGAGCCGGCGCGTACGCCGAGCGGCTTCGTCGGTGAGCTCCGCAGCTATCAGGCCGAGGCGCTCGCATGGCTCGGCTTCCTCGACGACGCCGGGCTCGGCGGCTGCCTGGCTCTCGACATGGGGCTCGGCAAGACGCCGACGATGCTCGCTCACCTGCTCGCGGGAGCCGGCGACGGCCCGGCGTTGGTCATCGCTCCGCCGGCGGTGGTCGGCAACTGGGCCGCCGAGGCCGCGCGGTTCGCGCCCGAGCTGCGTGTGGTCGTGCACCACGGCGCGAATCGCGCGGTTCCCGACGAGATCGCGGCCGAGATCGCAGAAGCCGACGTGATGGTCACGACCTACGGAACGGCCGTGCGAGATGTCGACGCCCTTGCCGCGCTGTCGTGGGCGAGGGTGGTCCTGGACGAGGCGCAGGCCATCAAGAATCCCGCCAACGAGACCTCGCAGCAGCTCCGCAAGATCTCGGCGCGCACTCGCATCGCATTGACCGGCACGCCGATCGAGAACGGTCTCGGGGATCTCTGGGCGATCCTCGACTTCGTCAATCCCGGCCTCGTCGGAACTCGGCCGCAGTTCATCGCGCGGTTGTCGAGCGACGGTGGCGCGACGCGAGTCGAGGCCGAGGACGCGATGCGCGCGCTGAACGGCATCCTCGTCTTCAGGCGCACGAAAGCCGAGCCGGAGATCGCGACCGAGCTTCCGGACCAGATCGACGAGCTCGACCACTGCGCGATGACGCCCGAGCAGATCGGCTTGTACCAGGCATTGCTGGACACGTTGATCACGGCCACGGACCTTCCCGAAGGCGCCGAACCGCGCAAAGGTCAGATCCTCGCGGCGATCACCGCCCTCAAGCAGATTTGCGACCATCCGTGGGCGTATCAGAACGATGACCTGCCGCTCGCGGGCCGATCCGGAAAGCTCGCGCGCCTCGAAGAGATCATCGACGCGGTGTTCGCGGCGGGCGAGCGCATCTTGGTGTTCACGCACTTCGCAACATGGGGCGTGCGTCTCGCCGAGTACCTGTCGGAGCGCACGGGCATCCCCGTCGCGTGCTACCACGGAGGGTTGTCGCGCGGTGCACGGGATCGCCTGATCGAGGACTTTCAACACGGCGAGGGTCCCGGCGCGCTCGTCTTGTCGTTGAAGGCCGGCGGAACCGGCTTGAACCTCACCGCGGCAAGCCATGTCGTGCTCTACGACCGTTGGTGGAACCCTGCCGTCGAGGACCAAGCCCGGGACCGGGCATGGCGCATCGGCCAGAGCCGCACCGTGATCTGCCACCGGTTGATCTGTCCCGGCACGGTCGACGAGCGCGTGGAGGAAGTCGTGGCCGGCAAGCGCCGCATCGCCGACCTCGTGCTGCCGAAGTCGAGCTCGCTCGCCGATCTCGACAGCGGTCAGCTTCGCGTCGCGTTGGGCATCCGTCCCGAGGCGCTCCTCACCGAGGACCTCTTCGCTTCCGCCGGCGGAGCGACGGCATGAACGCCCCGCGTCGCCGGAAGGCACCCACGCGGCCGAGTCCTCGCCGCCGACAGGGAGCGGGCGGCGACTTCTGGGGCAGTTCCACCGACCCCGAAGCTGTGGAGCGCATCCGCATGTCCGACGATCCCGCGGCGATGGTCCGGTCGTTGGGGCCGCCGCCACTCCCGGGCCACGAGCAGGCTGCCGAGGCGTACTTCGCGGTCGTCTACGACAAGGCGGCTGCGCTCGCCGCCGCGCTCGCCGCTGCATCGGACCTGTTGCAGGTCGACGAACGAGACGACGAATAGCTACAGCGACGCGCCGGGACGCTCGCGTCCGTCGCGCAATGCCGCGAGGCCGAGTCGCTCGACGTACCGCACGAAGAGCTTCGGGTGCCGATACATCCAGTCGTGATCGACGGGCTTGCCGTCGGGCGCCTCCGCGACAGTGAACGAGGCGTGCAACTCGCGAGCGAACGCGCGCCCGTCCTCTCTCCTCAGCAGTGAATCGCGACTCGCCCAGAGCACGTGCGCGGGGAGCCCCGCGGCGGCGACGCGTTCGGCATCGGCGCTGCGACCGCTCGTGAAGCCGAACCATGCCGCCTCGACGACCTGGCGGGGATGCGTGAGGACCGTGGTCGCGAAGGAGGCTGCGGCGCGAGGCGTCGCGAGCCAGAGGAGCCGGGCAGGATGACGCAATGCCTCTTGGGCGAGCGGCACCTCGCGCGACACGGCGAGCGTGTCCACGAAGACGAGCTCGACGATGCGCTCGGGATGACGGGCGGCGAACCCGAGCTCCACGCAGCCGGCGAAGGAATGCCCGATGATCGTGACCCCGTCGAGGTCGAGCTGATCGAGCGTGGCACCGAA
>DASQHW010000633.1:0-8562 GCA_035631895.1 Acidimicrobiia bacterium
CGCATGATGACTTGAACTGCACGCTCCGCCGAGGAGCACGAGCAACGCACAAAATGATCGCACTACGCGCGTCCTCACGAAGCGCATATTGCCCGCTCTGGCGCACTTATGCGACCCCGCGAACGCGCCCGGCGCCTGCTCGCAGCCAGGGACACCCGAGGCTGGGTCGGTACCCTTGGTCTCTGAGGACAGTCACGCACCGCGGTCAGTTCGTACCCAGGTTCGTACCACGTCCCTGCCCTCGTAGCTCAGGGGATAGAGCATCGGTTTCCTAAACCGTGTGTCGCAGGTTCGAATCCTGCCGAGGGCGCTCCTTGTTTCGTGCGTGGTCAGGATCAGGTCGTCGGCGTGCCGAACCAGTCGGTGCGATGTCTGTACAAGTACCGGTCACTGATGAAGTTCAGGACCCGCCGACCACTGGGAAAATCCCGCGCAAGCTCGTGCACCACCGTCATCGTCGCGGTGAGCGGCGCGGCAAGGGTGTCGGCCGCAAGGCGGTACCACCGTGCACCAAGCTGTTCGAGGAAGCCGACGGGACCGAGCTGTTCAGCGACGTCGCTCGATCGACTGTTGCCGGGTGCGCGAGCGGCGCGCCACAGGCGCGACTCGGCGACCGGCGCGAAGCCATGCTCGGCGATGTGATCGGGGAAGACGCCCGTCAGGAAGAGCGACACGTCACCGAGGCGTCGATAGATCCCCGGCCGCTCATCCGCGTCGACGATGTCGAGCAAGCCGGCGAGACGAACGGGGTCGAGCTCGGAGAATCGCAGGCGCCGAAAGCCGCGTCGCGTTTCGACATACACCGCTCCACTCGCGACGTGTGTGTAGGACGCGAGCAACTCGGTCAGGAACAAGCGACGAACGGGCTCGTCGAGCCAGGTCCGAAGGGCATCTGCGCCGAGCACGGGGAGCCGCCGTCGCGCACCCACCCACTCGTCGACGAAGTTCCTACCCGCCAGGTCGAGACGCGCACGTTGGATGCACACGGCGAACATGCAGAACGGCGATGCCTGGAGCAGCGATTCGCGCCTTTCGCCGAAGATCGCCGCGAACGAACGCGCGTCGCCCAGCACGTCCTCGACGATCCACGGTCGGGCCGCGAGCATCCGATCCGCAGGGACGCTCCGCTCACCGGTGAGCTGTACGGCAGATGTCAGCAACATGCGATCGTCGCGCGTCAGGTGGTCCAAGTAGGCCTGCCCCACTCTCGTCGCGAGGTCTTTGTCGCGTCCCGCCAACGGTCAGATCACCTACTTCGAACACCGCGTCTCCGCACGGCCCTCGGCATTACGTTTACCGCGATGCGATGGACGGTGCACGGCGAGCGGACGATCTACGACAGCGAGTGGCTGTGCCTGGCACTGACCGATGTCGAGGTGCCGGGTGGCCGCCGATTCGAGCACCACGTCGTTCGCATGCCGGACAAGGCAGCGGGCGCAGTTGTGCACGACGACGGGCGCGGCGTGCTGTTGCTGTGGCGACATCGCTTCATCACCGATACCTGGGGCTGGGAGATCCCTGCCGGTCGCATCGACCCGGGCGAGAATCCCGAAGCGGCGGCGCGGCGCGAGACCATCGAAGAGACGGGCTGGGAACCCGGACCTCTGCGGCCGCTGGTGCGCTACCAGCCGACCAACGGGTTGAGCGATCAGGTCTTCCATTGCTTCTACGCGGCCGGCGCGACGCACCTCGGCGAACCGTCGGATCCGGCTGAGGCGGAACGGTTGGAATGGGTCAGCGTCCCCGAGTTGCGGCGCATCACTCGCGACGGCGAGATGCTCGACGGGCTCTCGCTCACTGCAGTGCTCTACGCGTTCACCCACGGCTTCCTCGAGTGAAGGTCGCGGCGGAGCTCTTCCGCTCCATCGTCATTCCTGAGCCCTGCGGTGGCCCAACGAATTGTCAGGTTCTGGTCTAAGAGAAACACGCGTCCGGGCGACGAGGCCGCATCCCGCCGAGACGCGTCCCGTATATGCCGCACTCCGCCCGAAGTACCCTCTACCGCTCGACACGGTCTTCGGATACCCTCACGCGGGTGTTTCGTGCTTCGTTTCGCCTGACCGACCGTCTTCGCGAGGCCGGGGATTGGGGGCGGCTGCTGCGTGACGCAGCTCCTCCGGGGGTCCTCGTGGTCGCGGGCTTCCTCGACGCCAAGACTGTCGAGGCGTACCTCGATGTCGACCCCGGCGTCGAGGTGCACGCCGTCACGGACGTCTTCGCGCAACGCCTCGGCTTCGACGAGTACGAGGTCACCGCGGTCGAATGGCTGCGGATCCCGCCCGGCCAGACGTCCGCGTCGGCGGCAGCCGAGCCGAGCGTTCCCACCACGCCACCACCGGCGCCGACACCGACCGCCACCGTAACGACTCCTGTTGGCGCACAGGCGTCGAGCGTCACTGGTCACGCACCGCTGTTGCGTGTGCATCCCGGGACCATCACCCAGGTCACGGTCAAGCCCGACGGCCGCACCCTGTCGGTCAAGGTTCGCCATCGTCGCAACGAGGAGATCGCGGGGATCGCCGTGGAAGAGACCGCGGAGACGGTGACACTCGCGGCGTCGGTCGGGACACCCGAGGGCGACCGGCGTGCGGACTTCGCCTCCTTCGGTGTGACCTTCAGCTGGGCGGACGCCGACCTCGCACGGGAAGTGGGCGCACGGCGCATCATCCATTCCGACGCCGGTATCGCCGGCCCGGCACCGGATGCGGCTTCGCACCCCGGCCACGGGGACGTCATCGCCGAGACGTTCGCCGTCGAAGACCCGGACGTGCACTTGGGCGCACAGACCGACGGGCAGCCCGAGACGGCCGAGCACTGGATGCGCGACGAGACGTCGGAGGAAGCACGCGGCTCCGAACGCCATTCGGGGCCCAAGCGGCCGCCGTTCGTGCTCATGCTCCTGTTCGCCGTCGCGGTAGCCCTCCTCCTGTCACGGCGGACCCGTCACCGCTGAGGTACGGCGGCTGTTTACGGGAAGCGACAGGGTGACGCACCGCACACGTTGACGAAAGCGCCGCCGACGTCGAGGAACTCTGAGACCTGCGCGCGTACGGCCGGGACGTTTCTGGCGGCGCCGTGCGGGTCGTCGCCGGCGCGGTTCGGCAAACTCTGGACCGGGGGCGCCGGTGTGCCGAAGTCCCAGAGCTCGAGCACGGATCCGCCGAACGGCGAGGACGGCACGGCCGGCACGTTCCACACGTCCTCTTTGACAGGGCTGCGACCCGACGCGAGCGCCGGGCGGTGCACGAACGCGCCGATCGTGCGAGCTTCGGTCTCGGTCCCGATGTTGGCAACCTGGTGGTCACCGAACGCTTCGATCAGCAACACCGTGTGCGTGGGAGTACCGGGATATGGATCCCTCACCATGTGCTGCGCGTAGCCGTCGGGCTCACCGCGGTCCCAGAGGATCTGGATGAACGCCACGCCGAGTGTGTGCAGCCGCGGATCGGGATATGCATGCGACAACAGGGGCAGGAACTGATCGAAGTCGACGCTACGCGGCAACAAGGTGCTGTAGTTGATCGCAGGCACACCGAGGACTGCGCGGCTCCACTCCTTCGAGATCGCGGTCGCGCCTCCTCCGAAGATGCCACCCTGACTGTTGCCGTTGTAGAACACCTCGTTCGGAACGATCACCGACTTGGCCGGCGTGCCCACACGGAACGCGGGGTTACTCGCGAACCCGCGCGCGTCCTTCATGAGCCGGGCGAGCCATTGCATGTTCAACATGCCTTGTTGCAAACGATCGGGAATCGAGCCGAACGTCGACAGATTCGAGATGACGTTGACGACATTGCCGACGTCCTCGCTCGCCATGCCGATCTCGGGCGTCGCGCACAGCACGATGTTGTACTGGTTGAGGAACGGCGCGTAGCCGTTGATCTCGTCGGTGCCTCCCAGCAATCCATGGCCGTACACGACCGCACGCGCCGGCTTGGCAACACCACCCGCGCCGACCACCGACGGCGGGACCACACAATGGAAGGCAGCGTGAAATACGCCCGTGCGCACGGGAAGACGATCCGGACCCAGCACGAGGCGGGACCCGGGCTGACCGGTACCCGAGAGATACATCGGCACGTCGAATGTGCCATCGACCTGCCGGAGCGTGTCGGCGTTGACGTTGTCGGTCACGTTCGTCACGCGGAACGCAGGGACACCGGTGCCGAGCTGCGCGTACGCGTCGTCGCGCATGTGCAGCATGCGTCCCGCGAGACCCTGCGCGCTCGCCACCGTGAAGTCCCACGCGAGATAGAGGTGCTTGCGTGTCACGCCGTTGGCCGCGAGCTCGCGGATGCCGTGGTCGATCGCGGGCGCGCGGGCCAGGAGCGCTTGATCCTTGATACGCCTGTGGTTGCGGATCAGCCTGAAGCCCTGGGGCGGCCGGAGTCTCTTGCCGCTCGCGTCCTTCAAGTTGCGGAGGGCGACGGCGATGGTGTGGCCCTCGAGGAAGTTGACGGCCGGGCGTATCACCAGCGCGCGCGTGTTCGGGTCGGTGTTCCAGGTGTCCAGCTCGGCCCAGTACGGCACTCGCTTCCCGGTGTTGGTGTCGAGCAGCACGATCGGCGCGTCGGGTGCCAGCGACCCGCCGATGTCGGTGAGATCCACGATCCCGGACTTCTTCACGTCCAGGTGCGGCGCCTGCGCGAGGATCGCAGAGCCCGGACTGAAGCCGTCGCTCAGGTTCCAATCGGTGGGGTCGAGCGTGACGCCGCTGACGTTCTTCGGCATCGCGTCGGGGAGGAAGTTCAACCGCAGGCCGGTCGGCGAGCTTGCATCCGCCCTCGTGTTGAAATTGTTCGGGAACGGCATGTTGCACTGCCGCCCGTCGATCGGATCGCACAGCGGAAGGCTGGGCGGTGGGCTCGCCTTCTTCGCCGCCGCCGGTGCAACCGACGCGACCGTGGTGGCGGCGACCAGCAATGCCGCAAGGGCGAGCCCCACAACCGATCGGCGCATTGGTCCTCCCCCGTGTCAACTCCCCACCCGGAATCCGACCCTATGCAAGTATCCGGGTCATGGCCAATGCGCTCGGTGTGGGCCTGATCGGTGCCGGCATGATCGGGCAGGGCCACGCGTACGCCCTCCGCCTGCTCGCCGAGGACGGCGAAGTGCGCCCGGTCGCGGTCACCGACCTGTCACCCGACGCCGTCGACGCGGCACGGGCGATCTGCCCCTTCGAGCGGGCCCGGCACGACGCACAATCGGTCATCGACGATCCCGACGTCGACGCGCTGGTCATCGTCACGCCCACCACGACACACCGCGAGCTGGTCGACGCGGCCGTACGAGCCGGCAAGCCGTTGCTGTGCGAGAAGCCGCTCGCGACGAGCTTCGACGTCGTCACGGAGATGTGCGATGTCGTGATGGCGTCGGGCCTCACCGCCCAGGTGGGCTTCCATTCTCGATTCCATCCGTTGATCAACGAGCTCGTGCGGCTCACCGCGAGCCGCGAGCTCGGCGCGCCTATGGGCTACACGCTCCGCGACGACCAGTACTGGCCGACGGGCGATGTGGTGCCGGGCCACAGCTCATGGCGCTCGGAACGTGCACACGCGGGCGGCGGCGCGCTGCTCGAGCACTCCATTCACAGCGCCGACATCCTCAGCTGGCTCTTCGGCCGTGCGACGAATGTCTTCGCGCGTACGCGCAATGTGTTCGGCTATGACGTCGAAGACACGGCCGTGTGCACGATCGAACACGAGTCGGGCGTCGTGGGGACCCTGATCTCGATCTTCAACGGCGTTCGCGGTCGCGAAGAGCGCCGCGTCGAAGTGTTCTTCGAGCGGGGTGCGATCGAGGTGACCACCGACTTCCTCGTCGGTGCGCGTGAAGACTCGTTCCTCATCCAGCGACCTGACACCGAGCCCGAACGCATCGACGTCGAATCGCTGCGCAACAGCTACTTCGCAGCGGACGGCATCACGCGCCGGGACTTCTTCGTATACCTCTATCCCGCTGCCCGCGCATTCGTGCGTGCAGTGCTGTCCCGTCAGGCGGCCGCACCTGGATTCGCCGACGCCCTCGCGGCGCACGCGCTCGTCGACGCCGCGTACCGATCGGTCGGGTCGGGAGCGCCCGCGGCAGTGCGCGCTTAGTCGTCGACGGACAGAACGCGACGCAGTACGTCGACGACGGTCGCGTTGATCGTGTGCTGAGCGCCACCGAACCGGGCACGCACGTCGAGGGCACGACCCTTGGCCTCCTGCTGCAATCGCACCAACGCGCTGACTCCGGCGGAATCGACGAAGGAGACTTCACGCAGGTCGATGATCAGGTCGCGCGTCTTGTCGGGAAGATTGGCAAGCGCACGGGTGGCAAGCGCCGGGCTGGAGAACACGTCGAGCACTCCGCGGATCCTGGCGAGCCGGTCGCCGTCCGCGGAATCATCGACGTCGATCCGGATTTCGTGCTCTTCGTGCTCCACGCGATCCACCATCGTCCTATCCCTACCCCCGTCCGGGCTCGGAAAGCAATGGCCTCGTGGTGCGGTTCCCAGAACGGCTCGGACGAAACGGCGCGGAAGGCGGCGGATAGCGGCGCGACGCCTACTGGCGGTCGACAAACCGCTCGACGGGTCAGCCTCGGCGTGTGAGCGACCGCAAGGTGTACGGCAGGATGCCTCCCTGAACGAACACGTCGCGTTCGAACGGCGTGTCGATGCGCGCACGCATGCGGAACTCGTGCCGGTCGGCGTGGACGGTCACTTCGCGGGGAAGCGGCCCCTCGTCGGCGAGCGCTTCGAGGCCGTCGATGCGGAACACTTCGCGGCCGGTGAGACCGAGCGCCGCGACCGAGGCGCCGTCCAGGAATTCGAGTGGGAGCACACCCATCCCGACGAGGTTCGATCGATGGATGCGCTCGAAGCTCTCGACGAGCACGGCGCGAATCCCGAGGAGCTGCGACCCCTTCGCCGCCCAGTCGCGCGACGAGCCCGAGCCGTACTCCTTGCCGGCGAGTACGACGAGCGGCACGCCGTCCGCCGCGTAGCGCACCGACGCGTCGAAGATCGGCATCTGCTCCCCGTCGGGGAAATGGACCGTGAACCCGCCTTCGGTGCCGGGCGCGAGGCGGTTCCGGAGGCGCACATTGGCGAACGTGCCGCGCATCATCACCTCGTGATTGCCGCGGCGTGAACCGTAGGAGTTGAAGTCGCGCGGCTCGACGCCGTGCTCGATGAGCCAGCGCCCTGCCGGACTATCGGGCCGGATCGACCCTGCGGGCGAGATGTGATCGGTGGTGACGCTGTCACCGAGCAACGCCAGCACACGGGCCCCGTCGACGTCCTGCAGCGGCGCGGGATCGGCACCGATGCCCTCCAGGAACGGCGGCCGGCGAATGTACGTGGAGGTCGGGTCCCACGCGTAGCGATCGCCGGTGGGCGCGTCCAGGGCACGCCATCGCTCGTCGCCTTCGAGAACCGTCGCGTAGCTCGTTCGGAACATCTCGGTGTCGAGCACCGAATTGACGACACTCGCGATCTCTTGTTCGGAGGGCCAGACGTCGTGCAGGAACACGGGGGCGCCATGCTCGTCGTGACCGAGCGGCTCGTTGACCAGATCCACATCCATTGATCCCGCCAGCGCGTACGCGACGACGAGTGGTGGCGACGCCAAGTAGTTCATACGACAGTCGGGATGGATCCGGCCCTCGAAGTTGCGATTGCCGGACAGCACGGAAGCGACGGAGAGGTCGCCCTTGCCGATCGCCTCGGAGATCTCGGGTGCCAGCGGTCCGGAGTTCCCGATGCACGTGGTGCACCCGTAGCCCACGACGTCGAAGCCCAGCTTGGCGAGCGGCGCCATCAGGTTCGATCGTTCGAAGTAGTCAGTGACCACGAGCGATCCCGGCGCGAGCGATGTCTTCACCCACGGCGGCACGAGCAACCCGCGCTCGACGGCGTTGCGAGCGAGCAGCCCGGCGGCGATCATCACCGAGGGGTTCGACGTGTTGGTGCACGACGTGATCGCGGCGATCACCACGTGCCCGTCGGTGAGCTCGAACGATCGCCCGTCGGAAAGGGTCACCGGACAGTGGCGCCGCACGACGAGGACGGGCCGCTCGCCCGCGCCCACGCGTGGCGCTTCGAGCGGATCCCCGTTCGGGTCGAGGGCGGGCGGAGCGCTCGCGGGGAACGACTCGAGCGATGCCTCGTCGGTGCTTGCCGGCGCGACACCGACCGGCCGCTCCTCGTTCTCGCGACGGAACGCGAGCAGCGATTTCTCGAACTCGATCTTCGCCCTCGACAACGACACGCGGTCCTGTGGCCGCGCCGGCCCCGCAATTGACGGTTCGACCGTGGAGAGGTCCAGGACGAGCGTCTCGTCGTACACCGGCACGGCACCCGCGTCGTGCCACAGACCCTGCTCCTTCGCGTAGGTCTCGACGAGGGCCACGAGATCGTCGGGCCGTCCCGTCGCGCGCAGATACCGGAGCGTCTCGCCGTCGACGGGGGAGATGGTGCACGTCGATCCGTACTCGGGCGACATGTTGCCGATCGTGGCCCGGTTCTCGAGCGGAACGCGTGCGACGCCCTCTCCGTAGAACTCGACGAATTTGCCG
>DASQHW010000634.1:0-2714 GCA_035631895.1 Acidimicrobiia bacterium
GACGGCCCAGAACGCGAGTTGATTGAAGTCCCGATGCGTGGAGACGAGCATCGCGTCGTCCAGCCGGTGCGCGACGCCGTGCAGCCCGACGATCCGCAGCAGCGACTCGAGCCACTGGGGATGCGCGCCGTCCGAGAGGAAATTGTTGCCGGTCAGGGCGATCGCGAGCACTTCGCGGACGTCCTGCACGGGGTGTACGTGCAAGACATCTCGCACCTGCTCGGGCACGTCGTCGAGATCCGCCTCGTTGTCGGCGGGGATCACGACATCGGTGAGCCCGGCGCGGTGTGCGGCAAGCAGCTTCTGCTTCAGGCCACCGATCGGCAGGACGCGTCCTTGCAAGGTGACCTCACCGGTCATGCCGACGCCCGGTTTCACGGGACGTCCGGTGACCAACGACGCCAGTGCGGTCGTCATCGTGATGCCGGCCGACGGGCCGTCCTTGGGAATCGCGCCCGAGGGCACGTGCAGGTGGAACCGTCGGTGCTCGAACGCGCCCGGCAGGACACCGAGCTCGTTCGCGTTTGCACGCACGAACGACAGCGCGATCTGCGCCGACTCCGACATCACGTCGCCGAGCTGCCCCGTCACCTGCATCGCGGGCTCGCCTTCCATGGCGGTCACCTCGATCGTGAGGACGTCGCCTCCGGCACCCGTCACCGCGAGACCGGTCGCGAGCCCGGGGATCGGCGCGCGCGTCGCGTCCTCGGGACGGAACCGCGGGCGGCCGACGTACTCCTTGAGACCGGGCTCGTCGACGACCACGGTCGTGGTGTCACCGGCCGCGATCTTTCGCACCGCCTTGCGGGTGATCTTGCCGAGCTGGCGCTCGAGCCCGCGCACACCCGCCTCACGCGTCCATCCGGTGACAAGCGCGTGGAACGCGGCGTCGGTGACCTCGAGCTCGTCATCGCGCAACCCCGACTTCTCACGCTGACGCGGGAACAAGTGGTGCTTGGCGATCGAGACCTTCTCGTCCTCCGTGTAACCGTCGAGCTGCACGAGCTCCATGCGGTCCAGCAACGGGGCGGGAATCGTCTCCAGCATGTTGGCCGTGGTGAGGAACAACACGTCGGAGAGGTCGAGGTCGAGCTCCAGGTAGTGATCGCGGAACGTGTGGTTCTGCGCCGGGTCGAGCACCTCGAGCAACGCGCTCGCGGGGTCACCCGACCAGCCACCGGCCTGCAGCTTGTCGACCTCGTCGATCAGCACGACGGGGTTCATGGCCTTGGCTTCCGTCAGTGCACGAACGATGCGGCCGGGACGCGCACCGACGTAGGTGCGACGGTGCCCGCGGATCTCCGCCTCGTCGCGCACTCCACCGACGGCGACGCGCACGAACGGACGGCCGAGCGCGCGCGCAACCGACTCACCGAGTGATGTCTTGCCGACGCCCGGAGGGCCGACGAGACCGAGGATCGCGCCGCTGCCGCGGCCGCTGACGGTGCCGAGCCCCCGCTCCTTGCGCAGCACGCGCACCGCGAGGAACTCGAGGATCCGATCCTTCACGTCGGCGAGGCCTTCGTGGTCCGCGTCGAGCACGCCTCGAGCCTCGTCGAGGTCGGTGTGCTCGTCCGCGAACTCACCCCACGGGAGGTCGAGCACGGCGTCGAGCCAGTTGCGCACCCACGCCTGCTCGGGGTTCTGCGGCCCCATGCGCTCGAAGCGGTCGAGCTCCTTGTCGACCGCGACCTTCACCGCGTCGGGCAGCTGCTTCTCGGCAGCCTTCGTGCGGTACTCGGCCACGGCGTCGTCCTCGGAGTCGCCGAGCTCCTTGCGGATGGCGTCCATCTGGCGGCGGAGGAGCAGCTCGCGCTGCTGCTTGTCGAGGTCGTCGCTGACCTCGGTGCGGATCTTCTCCTTGAGCTCGAGGTCGGCGAGGACCTCCCGCGCCCAGGAGAGCGCGAGGTGGAGCCGCTTCTCGACGTCGAGCGTCTCGAGGAGCTCCACGCGCTGTTCGATCGTGAGATCGGGCGAGTACGCGGCGGTGTCGGCCAGCTGGCCGGGGTCCTCGACTCCCGCGAGCACGTCCGCGATCCGGCGTGCACCACGGTGCTCGAGAATCGTCTCCACGACGGCCCGGTACTCACGCGCGAGCTCCCTGGCCCGCGGCGTGGGGGCCTGCTCTTCGACATCCTCGACGCGGACGTGCAGCGCGCCGTGCGCGCCGGTCTCACCGGTGCCGATGCGGGCGCGCCCGGTGCCACGGATGACGAGTGCGCGCGTACCGTTGGGGAGCTCTCCCGAGCTCTCGATGGTGGCGATGGTGCCGACGCGCGCGAAGCGGCCGTCGATACGGGGGACGAGCACGATGCGGTTGCCGGCCTGCTCGGCGGCGGCGCCCGCCCGCTTTGCTTCGTCGGTCTCGAGCGAGATGGTGACGACCATCTGCGGGAGGACGACGCCCTGCGAAAGCGGCAAGAGGGGGAGGAGTTGGGTCTGTGTCTCTGGCATAGTCCCTCTATAACGGCCGGGGGGCATTCCCGATTCCCCGGGTGAGGTTTTGCGACCGCCGCGCGGACCCGATGGCACCGCGGGGGTGGAGTGAGGAGCCATGCCGGCGCTGCCGAACGTCCTGTTCATCACCGCGGACCAGTTCCGCGGCGACTGCCTGGGCGCGGCCGGCCACCCGGTGGTCCGAACGCCGAACCTCGACCGGTTCGCGGCCGGCGGGGTGTCGTTCCGCCGCCATTTCGCCAAGGCGGTGCCGTGCG
>DASQHW010000635.1:0-5265 GCA_035631895.1 Acidimicrobiia bacterium
CCGCCAGGAGTACCGCGGCACCGGGACGCGCGGCGCGGGTCGCGACGAGCGTCGCGATCGCGGTCGCCGCGTCGTGCACGCCGTTGGTGAACGCGAACGCCAGCGCCATCCCCACGGCGGCGACAAGTCCCGCAGTCACCCTCCGAGTCTCATGCAGCGAACCCCGGAATGTCAGGCCGAGTCGCGTCGGGCCGGCACGTCCGAGTGCTCCGGGTAGCCGAACACGACTTGACCGGTGATCGGACGGACGAGGTCGGCGAGGTCGGCGACAAGGTCGATGAGCAGATCGTCGGTCGTCAGCATCCCGACGAGGCGGCCGTGCTGGACGAGAGGCAGCCGGCGAATGGCCTGCGAATGGAAGATCGGCAGCGCGCATCGCAGATCGGCGTCCCCGTCGAGGGCGATGACGCCGTGACTCATGATTGCGTCCACGCGTGCGTCGGCCGGCACGTCACGGGCAACGGCGCGAACCGCGACATCGCGGTCGGTGACGACACCGACCGGACGATCGTTTTCCACGACGACGAGCGCTCCTACCACGCTGCGGTCCATGAGACGAGCGGCTTCGGCGATCGTGGCCTCGGGAGCGATGGTGACGGGCGGCTTGCGAATGGCGTCAACGGCACGCATGTCCGTCCTCCCTCGACGTCGATGACTCCGCGTTCGGTGTTCGGGACGCGGCGGTCGATACGCCGGTAACGCTAGAGATGCTCCCGCGCGAGTTGCAGAGGCGAAGGACCCCAGCCGAAGCGCCGGGGGAAATGACTTCCGGCCGTGTCGGGTCGGGAACCTGGTTGGGGCCGCCTTCGTCTGATGGCCGACCCAGTCATGGAGGATTTGATGTACCGAGGACGCCTGGTCGTGATCTCGTCAGCGCTGGTCGCCGGATTGACGGCGGGGGCGTGCGGGTCTGCCGCGAGGTCGGGAAGCACGTCCGCGACTGCGACGACGTCGCCCGGCGGGAAGCTCGATCTCGCCGTGGCGCCGGGCAGCGCCGCAACGGCGGCCGGGAGTGCCGGAGCTGCCATCTTTCCGGTCCGGCCCACGAAGTATGTGGTCGACGCGAAGTTGGCGGATCTGGGTGTCAGCGCCGCCGCATGGCGGATGCAGGCGCACGCGATGAGCATCGCCGCCGTGCAGCGGTTCGCAGGCGTGCTCGGGCTTGCCGCCGCGCCCGTGCGAACCTCCGCGGGCTGGCAGGTGCAGGGCGCGAACGCGATGCTTTCGGTCGCAGTCAATGCAGGGAGCGCGACGGTGTCGTACGGGTCGGGTGCTCCCGGCTCAACCGGCGGCTCGGCGGGCTCGGCTGGCTCGTCGACCTCTCCGGGCGCGGTCGTGAATGGTCCACCGTCGGTCGCGCCGCGCGTTGACGTGCCGGACGCCGCCGATGCCATCTCGATCGCACGGGCGCTGCTCGACCGTCTCGGTGTGCTCGCGGGACAGGAGTGGTCGACGGTCGTGAGCGACAGCGGGGGAGTTGCGGTCACGTGCGCGGTCGGGGTGCCATGCCCGGCCGTCCCGGCCGAAGTGTTCGCGCGGACGGTCGTGTTCTCGCTGATGCTTCGAGGGACCCGCGTCTCCGGCCCGGACTGGTCAGTCACGATCGGCGAGCATCGTCGGGTCGAAACCATGAACGGTGAGTGGGCAGCTCCCGCCGGCATCGGGAGTTACCCATTGCGTTCGACCGCGGCGGTCTTTGCCGATCTCCAACTCGGCACGGCGAAGTACGCGGGGCCGCAGCCGATGACGGCGATGTCGGGCGCGCCCGCTGTCGGAGCACCCACGATCGTGCCGGCATCACCGGCCCGAACGATCCCGGCCGTGACGGTGCACGTGACGGGCGTCTCCCTCGGCGTCGCCCGCTGGGATGCTTACGACAACGGACGTTCCGTGGTAGATCTCGTCCCCACCTACCGTTTCCACGCTCGCGTCGACGGCGGCTCTCCGTACGACATCGAAGTGCTCGCGCTGGAGCCGGGTGCGGTCACGTTCACGAACCCGATTCCCACACCCAAGCCGCTTCCGGCGCAGCCTGCGCCCGCATCGCCGCCGATGCCGGACAGCATCGCGTCGCCACCGTCTTCCTAGGGCGTGCGTCAGGCGCAGCGGCTGCACCGGCCGATCAGGTCCAACAGGTGGCGTTCGGTGCGGAAGCCGGTCCTGCGGGCGATCTCGCGCGCGGCGTCGCGTACCGACTGTTCGAGCTTCGGTGACGCCTTGACATCATCGACCGCGCCGCAATTCGAGCAGACGAGATGGTGATGATGCTCGGTGAGGTCTTCGGCGAGCTCGTAGTGGGCGAACTCGCCGTTCGTGATGACACGGTGCACCACGCCGAGCTCTTCGAGGACGGTGAGGTTCCGGTAGACCGTGCTCGTCGCCAGCGAGTCGTCGAGCGCGACGATCTCGGAGATCGTGACCGGCCGGCGCGCCGCCGCGAGCACGGCAAGCAGCGCCTCCCGGTTGGGGGTCAGCCGCTGTGCGGTGCCATGCATGCGTGCGGCGATGCTCTCGCGCAGGTCCGGAGCCAGCGACGGGGTGGGCACGGTCTGCATCCTACGAGCCCGCCGCGGAGTTCAAGCCCGGGCGCACGCGCCGTGCGGTGCGCTGCCGGGAAGTGACGGTGCGCCGACGGGCGAGCGGGACCAGGACGACGAGCAGGTACCACCCCGCAGCGGCGGCCATGATCGCGAAGCTCGGTGGGATGCGCGGCAACAGGTACGCGCTGGTCAAACCCGCCCACATGGCGCCCACTGCGAAGACGACCGAGAGCGCGAGCGCGCGGTAGGGCCGGGTGGTGCATCGTTGCGCGGCGCCGGCCGGAGCCGCGAGGAGCCCGAGGAGCAGGAGCGCGCCGACGGCCTGCGTGGCCTCGCCCGCGCACACGCCGACGATCGCGAGGAAGCCGATGCCGAGGATGCGCACGGGCACACCTCTCGCGGCGGCAACGTCCTCGTCGATGCTCGCGAACAGCAACGGCCGCGCGATCACCAGCACGACGCCGGCCAGCCCGACCGCGATCAACGCGGCGTCACGCGCTTGTGCGTCGCTCAGACCGAAGATCGATCCGAACAGGACGTTGGCGTTCGCGGCGCTGTTCGCCGTCGCGCTCGAGGTCGTGTAGATGCTGAGGAAGAGCACGCCGAGTCCGAGCACCCATGTGAAGACCGTTCCGACCACGACGTCGTCGGCGCGTCCACGATCGCCCAGGAACCCGAGACCGAGACCGACTGCGACGCAGGCGCCGAAGAGGCCGATGCGGGCGTCGATGCCGATCGCGAGCGCCGCGAACGCACCGGTGAACGCGACGTGGCTGAGGGCATCGCCGCTGAAGACCTGGGCGCGGAGCACGACGAAGTAGCCGACCAACCCGCTCACCACCGCGATCGCCGTGCCTGCGAGGAATGCGTTGCGCATGAACGGATGGGCGAAGAGCTGACCGAGGCCGCTCCCCGTCGCCAGCGTGGTAGCCGTCATGACACGGCCACGACGCCGCCACGAGCCCGGCCGGCGAACCACTCCCAGCCCTTGGCGACGAGGTAGACAACGAACGCGACGCTCGTGATCCAGAAGCCGACCGGGTAGTCCGAGTAGTAGCCGACGCCCAGGCCGAGCCAGGTGATGAGCAGCGCGAGCACCACGCTCGTTGCGAGGCCGAGTGCGGGCCGGGCGGTGAACGCCTGCGCGGCGGCTGCCGGCGCGACGAGCAGCGCAAAGACCAACAGCGCACCCGTGATCTGCGCGGCTTCGGCAGCCGCGAGCGCCAACGTCAGCAGGAACACGACCGACAGGCACTCGTGGGGACGCCGCGCGCCGCCGCAACGTCCGGATCAACCGACGCGAACAACAACGGGCGTCCCACGACGACGAGTACGAGGAGCACCGCGCAGGCGACGAGGAACAGCACCCGGACCTGGTCGTCGGTGATGCCGAGAAACGTACCGAACAGCACGGCATTGAGGCCGTTCAGGAAGCCCTTGTACAGGCTCACGAACAAGAAGCCGCACGCGAGTGCGAACGCTTGAGTCGTGCCGATGACGGCTGATTCCTCGCTGTAGCCCCGGCCGTGGGCGCGCGGAACCGCGGCGATCACCAGTGCTGTTGCCAGGCAGAACACGTAGTAGCCCGCGGCGGCGCTGACGCCGAGCCAGATCGCGCCCGCGGCGCCGGGAAAGCCGACCAGCGAGAGCGTGTGGCCCGCATAGCTCTGGCGACGCAACACCATGAACCAGCCGATGAGGCCCGCGACGATCGCCACGATGGTGCCGGCGCGGAACGCGTTCACCATGAAATGGAACTCGAAGAGTTGCCGCACGTCGCGCGCGATGTCCCATGACAGGCCCGATCCGGTGTCAGCGATGACCATGGGCACCGCCGCGGTACAGGTCCGGGTGATACGTCGGGGCCTCCGGTTGCCCGACCACGACAAGACGACCGTCCGAGGTGTGCAGCACCTCGATCGCTGTCCCGTACAGCCGGGTCAGCGTCTCGCTCGTGATCACTTCGCCGGGTCGACCGGTCACGGCGCCGCCACCGGCGATGTAGACGACGCGATCGACGTACGGCAGGATCGGGTTCACGTCGTGCGCAACGATCAGCACCGTGATCCCGGCGTCGCGGGCGATGCGCGCGATCAGCGCCGCGACCGACGACTGGTTCGCGAGGTCGAGGCTGTCGAGCGGTTCGTCGAGCAACAGCAACGACGGCCGGCGCGCCAGTGCCTGCGCGATCAGCAGACGTTGTTGCTCGCCACCGGAGCAACGGCCGATGGGCCGATGGGCGTATTCGCCGGCACCGACGAAGTCGATGAGCGCCCGCACCTGCTCCGCATGCTCGCGGGCGCGCGTTCGTCCAAATCCGGGAAGCGGCAGACCCCACCGATCGCCGTCGAGTCCGAGTCGCACGATGTCGGTACCTCGCACGCGCAAGCTCGCGTCGAAGCTGCGGCGTTGGGGGAGGTAGCCGATCTCCTGGTTCGCGTGCCCGGGTGGTGCACCGAGCACGCGCATCTCACCTGCCGACAGTCGCAACAGGCCGAGCACCGCCTTCAACAACGTGGACTTCCCCACACCGTTGGGTCCCAGGATCGCGACGAATTCGCCGGCCCCGATGTCGAGATCGACGCCGCGCCAGATCGTGCGATCCCCGAGTTGTACCGCCGCGCCGCGCGCCGAGACGACGTGCCGTGTCGGGAGACGGTCCGGGGGAGGGGTGGGCGCGGACATGTCGTGGCCGGAGGTGCGAATCGTCAAGAGCCACCTGCCT
>DASQHW010000636.1:0-1798 GCA_035631895.1 Acidimicrobiia bacterium
TCGTTTCGCTGCCGGCGAGCGCGTCGATGCAGTGCTGGACCATCCCGTCGCCACCCCACACGAAGATGAGGTCCGCGCCCTCCTTGCATGCCTGGCGAGCTCTCTTGGGCGCCTGCTTGCTCTTGTGCACCTCGAACCAGATCGGGTCGGCGAAACCTGCATTCGCGAGCGCCTCACGGAGCGCCGGCAACCCACCGTCGAGGCTCTTGCCGGCGTGCGCGATCACCGCGACGGACGTCTGCTCGAGGCGGTGCGCGTCACGTGGCCGGGGCTGCAACGCCGGAGCCGGCGATTCCGTCGGCGTCGTTCTCATGCTGCTCTCGTTCACCGACTTCGGTATCCGGCAAACATCGCGTCCGGCGGGCGCCTGGCTCCGAATGTGGAACGTGTTCTACTCTGCCGCGGTCGTCCGGAAAGGAACACGCCGATGGGCTTCTGGAAGCATGCGCAACAAGACCCGGGGTACCTCGCGATCGTCGATCCGGACGGGACCGAGCACACGGCCGGGGACGTGGTGGCGCGCGCCAATCAGCTCGTGCACGGCCTGCGGACCCTCGGCATGCAGCGCGGGGACGCGGTGGCGGCGGTGCTGCCCAACGGCGCCCACCCGATGCACGTCTACCTCGCGGCACTGCAAGCCGGCTTCTACTACGTGCCGATCAACTACCGGCTGAGCCCGTCGGAAGTCGCGTACATCATCGGCGACTCCGAGGCGAAGGTCTTCATCAGCCACGAGCGCTTCGCCGACCTCGCCGGCGCGGCCGCGGACAAGACCGGCATCCCGTCGACGCACCGGCTGGCGCACGGTTCGATCACCGGGTTCCGGCCCTTCGGCGAGGTGGTCGACCCGCAGCCGACGTCCTTGCCCGAGGATCGCTCGACGGGTGCTGCGATGCACTACACGTCAGGCACCACGGGCCAGCCGAAGGGTGTGCGGCGGGCGCTCAACGAGATCGAGCCCGACACGAGCGCCGAGCTCTTCACGGGGTTGCTGTTGATGTTCGGCATCGCGCCGAACGATGGCAACGTTCACCTGTCGACGTCGCCGAACTACCACACCGCCGTCACGACGTTCGCGGGGAACTCGTTGCACATGAAGCACACCGTCGTCTGTATGGACAAGTGGGACCCGGAAGAGACGCTGCGGCTGATCGATCGGTACAAGTGCACGCACACGCACATGGTGCCCACCCAGTTCATCCGCATGCTGCAGCTCCCCGAGGACGTGAAGAAGAAGTACGACGTGTCTTCGATGCGGTGGGCCATCCATGCCGCCGCGCCCTGCCCCGTCGACGTGAAGCGCCGGATGCTCGAATGGTGGGGTCCCGTGATCTGGGAGTACTACGCGGCGACGGAGGGCGGCGGCACGATCGCGCCGCCGGACGAGTGGCTGAAGTATCCGGGCACGGTCGGTCGAGTGTGGCCCAGCGCAGAGTTGAAGGTCACCGACGACGCGGGCAATCGTCAACCGGTCGGCGAGCCCGGCGTCGTGTGGATGAAGATGGCCGCCACGTTCGAGTACAAGGGCGACAAGAAGAAGACCGATGAGTCCCATGATGCCGAGGGCTTCTTCACCGTCGGCGACGTCGGCTATCTCAACGAGGACGGCTACCTCTTCCTCTGCGATCGCAAGAGCGACATGATCATCGCGGGTGGCGTCAACATCTATCCGGCGGAGATCGAAGGGTGCATACACGAGCACCCACAAGTCGCAGACGTGGCGGTGTTCGGCGTGCCCGATCCCGACATGGGTGAGCAGATCAAAGCGGTCGTCGAGCCGCTGCCCGGCGTCACGGCC
>DASQHW010000637.1:0-1717 GCA_035631895.1 Acidimicrobiia bacterium
TAGAGCGCCGCGGTCTTCGGGTTGTAGTTGCCGGTACCGACGTGGCAGTAGCGGTGGATCCCGTCGGCCTCCTGGCGCACGACGAGCAGGATCTTGGCGTGGGTCTTCAGGCCGACGAGCCCGTAGACGACGTGTGCACCCGCCTCTTCGAGCGCGCGTGCACGTTCGATGTTCGCCTGTTCGTCGAACCGGGCCTTGAGCTCGACGAGCACGACGACCTGCTTGCCGGCCTCGGCTGCGGAGATCAACGACTTGACGATGCCGCTCTCGGGGCCCGCGGTCCGGTACAGCGTCTGCTTGATCGCGAGGACGTGCGGGTCGCGCGCGGCCTGGTCGATGAACGCCTCGACCGACGTGGCGAACGAGTCGTACGGATGGTGTACGAGCACGTCGCCCTGCTCGAGGAGGCGGAAGATGTCGAGTGAGCGTTCCGCGGTGCCGCCGAGAACGGCAGGGGTCTGGGGGGTCCACGGCTCGTCGCGCAGCTCGGGGCGGCTCAGGCCGTGCAATGCCCACAGCCCACCGAGGTCGAGCGGCGCGTCGACGACGGTGACGTCGTGTTCGGACAGATCGAGCTCCCGGCACAACAGGCCGAGCACCTCCTCGGACATGTGCGAGTCGACCTCGAGCCGTACCGCGTGTCCGAACTTGCTGCGCCGCCGCAGCACGCTCTCGATCGCCTCCAGCAGATCTTCGCCCTCGTCCTCGAGCTCGAAGTCGGCGTCCCGAGTGACCCGGAACGGGTAATTCTCGAGAATCTCCATGCCCGGGAACAGCACGTCGAGGTGGGCGGCGATGAACTGTTCGAGTGCCACGAACCCACGCCCGTCGGCGAGCGACACGAATCGCGGCAGAATCGGGGGGACCTTGACGCGCGCGAATCGCTCGTCACCGGTCTTCGGGTCGCGCACCATGACGGCAAGGTTCAGCGACAGGTTCGAGATGTACGGGAACGGATGCGCGGGATCGACCGCGAGGGGTGTCAGCACCGGGAACACGTGCTCTTCGAAGACGCTGTGGAGCCGCGCTCGATCGTCGTCGGAGAGCTCGTCCCACCGCCAGAACCTGATGCCGACCTCCTCCAGGGCGGGAACGATCTCCTTCGTGAAGATCGCAGCCTGCCGTGAGACGAGCTCTTCGACGCGGGCGCGGATGGCGCGCAACTGTCCGAGCGGGTCGAGGCCGTCCGGTGAGCGCGAGCGCAAACCGGCTGCGAGCTGTTCCTGCAGTCCCGACACGCGGACTTGGAAGAACTCGTCGAGATTTTGGCTGAAGATCGCGAGGAACTTCGCCCGCTCGAGCAGTGGCACCGCCGGATCTTCGGCCAGCGCGAGGACCCGCGCGTTGAAGTCGAGCCACGACAGCTCGCGGTTGAGGAACCGCGACTCCTCACCCTCCGCTGTCACGGCATGCACAGGTGACTCGAGCGGCGGCATACGGGAATCGTACCGGGGTGCACCTTCGACCAGAACGCCGACGTTCTCTGCCCGCCCGTCCGCGGCCACTCCGACGCGGGGCATCTGGCGCGCGGATGAACGACAGATGACGCGCCGCGGAACGGCCGGGCGAGTGCCGGCGTGAGCGCCTTGGCCGGCAGCGGGCGCGACGATGGTGCCGCGATGTCCCGTCAGCTGCGTGACTACGAGACCACGCCGTTCGGCCGGCTGGCGATGGCTCACGCAGCGAGCGTCATCGGCGACGCGTGTCTCACCGTCGC
>DASQHW010000638.1:0-4922 GCA_035631895.1 Acidimicrobiia bacterium
GCCGGTTCCCGGATAGAGAGGCCACTGGTGCATGGAGATGTAGAGCACGTTCGGGTCCGCCCAGAAGATGTCCTGGGTCCCGTTGCCGTGATGGGCATCCCAGTCGACGACCAGCACGCGTTCGCCGCGCTCGCGCAGCGAAGCCGCGGTCACCGCGACGTTGTTCAAGAGGCAGAACCCCATCGCCCGGGAGGGCACGGCATGATGCCCGGGCGGCCGCACCGCGCAGAACGCCGCGTCGCCCTCGCCCCGTTCGAGTGCATCCACCGCCGCAAGCCCGGCTCCCGCGGCATACGTCGCGGCTTCCCAGGACGCGGCGGACACGACCGTGTCGACGTCGAGCGGACCGCCGCCCGCTTCACAGAAGCGCCGGAGCTCCTCGAGGTATGCATCGGTGTGCACACGCTCGAGGTCTGCGTGCGTCGCGGCCCGCGGCTCGAGCAGGCGGACGGCGTCGCGGGTCGACTGGTTGTAGACGCCGTCCATGACGGCACGCAGGCGGACCGGTCGCTCCGGATGACCGCGGCCCGGCTCGTGTGCTTCGAAGCGCGGATCCGTCGCGACGAGGAGCACTGCCGGAATCTATCCGTCTCGCTACGCTCGCCTCCGGTGAAAGCGCAGGCGAAAGCGCATTCGTACCGGCTTCCCGGCGGCGTCGTGCGGGTCGCGATGTGGCACGGGTGTCCGGACATCGCGACGATCGCGGTCCGGGGTGTGGACGCGCCGTCGCCGCGCACGCTCGAGCGCCTGCTCGATCGCCTCCGTGACGACGGCTACCGGCAGGTCCTGACCAACGCGGTCGGACCGGCCACGAGTGCCTGGCTCGTCGAGCACGGCTTCGCGGTGCAGGGACGCCTGCACCTGCTCGAGCACGCGCTCGACCAGCTCTCGCGCCCGAGCAGGCGAACGAGGAAGGCCACCCGTGCGGACCGCGATGCCATCGTCGAAGTCGACGCTGCATCGTTCGACGAGTTCTGGCGGTTCGACGAGCTCGCGCTCCGCGAGGCGATGCGGGCAACACCGCATGCCCACACTCGTGTTGCGTCGAGCAAGGATGTCCTTCTCGGCTACGGGCTGTTCGGCCGCGCCGGGGCAACCGGGTATGTCCAGCGCCTCGCCGTGGGACCGAGCGGCCAGGGCCGCGGCCTCGGACGCGCGTTGCTCAACGACGGCCTGCGATGGCTACAGCTCCACGGGGCGACGCGAGCGCTCGTCAACACCCAGGAGGACAACGCACGGGCGCTCGATCTGTATCTCCGCGCCGGCTTCACGCGGCTTCCGGTCGGGCTCTGCGTGCTGGGGCGCGACCTGTGAGAGCGCTCCTGCGCGTCCTCCTCGCAACCGCGATGGTGGCCGTCAGCCTCGCACCCGGCCCCGCGCGCGCGCAGAACGCAGGTGCGCCGGTGGGCGTGCACCTGGCGTACCAGGACGCGTGGGTCGCCCCCGGGCACGCGTTCACGATGCTGCTCGGCATCGACGATCAGTCGCTCGTCGCGCGGCCGAGCGCCGCGGTCTCGATCCAGATCTATCAATCGATGACGACACGCACATCGTTCGACAATGTGATCGCGAACGGCAATACCGGCGGCGTGCTGTTCACGTTGCCTCCCTTGCCGGTGGGGAGCCTGCATCGTCTCGGCGGCAACCTCGTGGTCACCATGGGTCTCGCGGGCTCGCGCGTCACACCCGCGATCGGCATCAGCGCGCCCGGCGTCTATCCGGTCAAGGTCTCGCTGACGAACACGAACACGGGGATCCCGACGGGCTCGTTCATCACCTGGCTCGTCGTCGTCGAGGACACTCCGAAGCCGATCCAGGAGCCGCTCATGCTGGCGCAGGTCTGGCCGGTCGTCGCCGCCCCGGCGCGGCTCCCCGACGGCACGATCGATCCGGCGATCGCCGCCGAGATGCAACCCGGGGGACGGCTCGACCGCATCGCCACCTTGCTCGGGAAGAGCACCGGCTTCCCGCTGTCCTTGACGATCGGTCCCGAGACCGTCGAGGCCTGGGCCCAGCTCGCCGCGAAGGACCGGCAGTACGGTCCCGGGCTCGCACGCGTCCGTGCTGCCGCGCGACAGGCGACCACGGACCTCCTGCCTACGCCGTACGTTCCTGTCGACATCCCGGCGCTGGAGGCGGCCGGGTTCGGCGACAGGCTCCCGGGGCTCGTCGTGAAAGGTGCGGGCACGTTGCAAAACGTGCTGGGCCCCCCGGCCCTCGTCCGCGCGCAGACGTCCTTCGTCGACCCCGTCGACGATGCGACCGTTGACCGCCTCCGCGCAATGACCGTGAAGCGCGTCGCGGTACACGTCGAGGCGTTGCAAGCAGTACAGCACCAGTTCACGCCGGCCCAGGCCTTCAGGCTGACGACGCCCGGCGGATCGTCGCGCGGGCTCGCGACGGCGCCGTTCGTCGAAAGGCTGCTCGACGGACCCGACCCGAGCGCGCTCAAGGCGCAGCGCGTGATCGCGGCCCTCGCGGAGATCGCGTACGAGACGCCTGCAGTCCCGCGCGGCATCTTGCTGGCCGAGCCGGCTGCCTGGCGGGCCGACCTTGCGACGCTCACCACGCTCGTGGGCGACCTCCGGAACTTCCCGTTGGTGCAGCCCGTGACGCTGGACCGCTTGTTCACGCACATCTCGACCGAACGGGTCAACGGCGCCGACGTCGAGCGCCGTCTGGTATCGGGGACGCCGCCACCGACGCCCCTGACGCTCTCCGAGTACGCCGGCGCGCAGCAACGGCTCGACGCGTACAAGGCGATCGCCGGTCCGAACGACCCGCTCGTCACCAACGGAGAGCAAGCGCTGCTGTACGCCCTGTCGAACGAGATCACGCCGGAGCGTGCGCGCGCCGAGCTCGCACGGATCACCACCGCGGTCGACGCGTTCGCGAGCGCGGTGACCGTCGACGCCAAACGGGTGACGCTGACGTCGCGCCGCGCCAAGGTGCCGATCACCTTCGACAACAAGCTGCCGCACAGCGTCAGGGTGAAAGTGCACCTCGACAGCCCGAAGCTGCTCTTCCCACTCGGTGCGGCTCCGGAGATCACGCTGCCGCCGGGCCGCACTACCTTGCGGGATCCGTTCGTCGTCGAGGCGCGTACGTCCGGGACCTTCCCGATGACGATCGTCCTGACATCCGTGGACGATCAACTCCGATTCGGACAGGAGACGCGCGTCACCGTGCGATCCGCGGTGTTCGGTGGGTTCGCCGTCCCACTCACCATCGGCGCGCTGGTGTTCCTCGCGGTCTGGTGGGCGAATCACTACCGCCGGACGCGCCGCGACCGCCGGCGGGCGGCTCCCGCCGTCACGTGAGCGACCCCGGGACGACAACTCGCGACGTGCGTGCGGGCCTCGCGCGGTCCAGCGCGGCAGTCGCCACGGGCACGCTCTTGTCACGCCTCACCGGCCTCTTGCGCGTCGGCGCGCTCGCCTGGGCGGTCGGCGGCGGAAGCCTGGCCGACGCGTACAACCTCGCCAACACGACGCCGAACATCGTCTATGAGCTGCTGCTCGGCGGCATCTTGGCGGCGACGATCGTGCCGATCTTCGTACGGCACGCCGAAGCGCACGACGAGCGCTCGACTTCGGCAGTCTTCACGGTCACGTTGACAGTCCTCACGGGATTCACGCTCGTCGCGATGGCGTGCACTCCGCTCATCGCGCGCCTGTTCTCGATCAACACGAGCGGCCCCGAGCGAGCGGCACAACTGCACGTCATCACGGTGCTGACTCTGTGCTTCCTGCCACAAATGGTGTTCTACGGCCTCACCGCGCTCGAAACGGCTGTGCTCAATGCGCACCGTCGTTTCGTCGCCGCGGCATACGCACCCGTGCTGAACAACGTGGTGGTCATCGGCGTGCTGGCCGTCTTCGCGTCCCGCACCGCACATGGACGCACCTGGACCGACGCGACGCGGCTGCGGAGCGAGGGAGGCCTGCTGTTGCTGCTGGGCCTCGGTACGACGGCGGGCATCATCGCGATGGCGCTTGTCCTCGTCCCGGCCGTGCGGCGCGCGCGCATTCACCTGCGTCCGGTGTTTGCATGGCGAGACGCCGGCGTCCGCACGATGGTGCGACTCTCGGGCTGGACGCTCGGCTACGTGGCGACGAACCAAATCGCGCAGCTCTTCGTGCTCGTGCTGGCCAAGACGGGTGACAGCGGCGACGTCACCGCGTACGTCTACGCGTTCACGTTCTACGTGTTGCCGTACGGGCTGCTCGCTGTCTCACTGATGACGACGATGACGCCCGAGCTGGCACGGCGTGCTGCGTCCGGAGACCGCCACGGGTTGCGACGCGACTTCAACATGGGCCTGCGCTATCTCGTCGTGTTGGTCCTACCGGCGTCGGTGCTGTTCGCCGTCCTTGCGCAGCCAATCGTGGGTGTCCTCACGGTGGGCGGCAGGTTCAGCGAGCACAGCGCGCACGTCACCGGCGACGCACTGCAGCTGTTCGCGTTGAGCCTCGTGCCCTTCTCCGTGTACCTCTACGCGATGCGGGGCTTCTACGCGCTGCACGACACCCGGACGCCGTTCGTCCTCAACAGCGCCGAAAACGCCGTCAACGTCGGTCTCGCGCTCGCGCTCTTCCCCTGGCTCGGAGTACAGGGCCTGGCGCTGGCATGGAGCGTGGCGTACGGCGTCTCGGCATTCAGCGCGCTCGCGCGCCTCCGCCGGCGCATCGGTCAGGTTCCCGACACCGGCGTCCGCGCGGCGACGGCCCGCGCCGTACTCGGGGCAATCGCGCTCGCGATTGTCGCGATTCCGCTCGCGGGCGCGATCGGCTCGCGCTCCGCCGGCCGGGCCGTCGTCGCCACCGGCATTGCGGCGACCGCCGGTGCGGCCGCCTATCTGGCCGTCCTCTCGCTGTTGCGGTCCGATGAGCTCGGCGCGATCGTCGGGATCGTGGGGGGCC
>DASQHW010000639.1:0-3886 GCA_035631895.1 Acidimicrobiia bacterium
TCGTCGCGTCTGTCGCAGGGGTCAACCGGCCAGCACGTGCTCGTCGAAGTGGAACGCTACGAGGGCGAACCGCCGCCCGTCCGCGCCCACCGGCCCCCGGTGTTTGCAACGAAACGGCCCTCCAGGAGCCGTTTCGTTGCACTCAAGGAACCGTGACGCCCTTCGGCGCCTGCTGTTGCATGAAGCCGAAGAGGTAACCGGCGACGCGCCGCATCTGGATCTCTTCGCTTCCTTCGGTGATGCGGTACCGGCGGTGGTGACGGTAGATGTGCTCGAACGGCATGTGGCGCGAGTAGCCGAGGCCACCGTGCACCTGCATCGCCCGGTCGGCGGCTTCGCAGCACAACCGGTTGGCCCAGTAGTTGCACATCGAGACCTTGTCCGAGACCGAGAACGGGCCATAGGTGTCCATGGCCCACGCCGTCTTGTGGATCAACGACCGCAGCATCTCGCATTGCGTGTGCAACTCCACGAGCGGGAACTGGATCGCCTGGTTGGTGGCCAACGGCTTCCCGAACGGCGCACGCACCTTGGCGTACTCGACGGACTGGTCGACGCAGAACTGCGCGGCGCCGAGACTCGACGCCGCCTGGCGAATGCGGTTCTCGTTGAAGAAGTGCTGCACCACCTGGAGACCCCGCCCAACACCTCCGAAGATCGCACTGTGCGGAACCCGCACATCGGTCAGCCGAATGTGCGCGTGGTCGGTCGGCATGTTGAACGTCCAGAGGAACTCGACGATCTCGAACCCGGGACTGTTCGTGGGCACGAGGAACGCAGTGATGCCGTGTCCGTCGCCCGCCGCGCCGCTCGTGCGCGCCATGATCATGTCGTATTGCGCAGCGTGGATTCCCGTGTTCCATGTCTTCTCGCCGTTGATGACCCACTCATCGCCGTCCCGCACCGCCGTCGTCTCCATGTGCGTGGCGTCGGAACCGTGTGCAGGCTCGGTGATGCCGAACGCGAAACCGCGCCGGCCCGCGGCGAGATCGTCGATCCACTCGCGCTTCTGATACTCGGAGCCGTAGTTGATCATCAGCAGGAGTCCGACGTTGTTGCCGACGATCGCGTGCTCGTTCTGCAGATCGCAGTGCAGACCGAGTCCCCGACGGGCGAGGTGTTCCCGGATCACCGCCATGCCGAGGTTGGTGCCGTCCTTGCCGCCGTATTCCTTCGGGAAGGGGTAGCGATAGTGCCCTGCCGCATCCGCGCGGCGGCGCGCCTCGTGCAGGAGCGCCTCCCAGTCGCCGTTCGGGAGACCACCGCGATCCCAGTCGGTGCGCGCGTCCTCGCGCCGGTGGTCGAAGAAGCGGACGTTGTCGTCGGCTTGCTCGAGCGGCCTGATCTCGCGCTCGATGAACTCGTCGAGCTCGACGAGGTAGTCGCCGAGTTCCTTGGGAAGCTCGAAGTCCATGCGAGAGAACCTAGCGATGGCGAGGCTTCGAAGCTCTGCTGCCGCAAGCGATGATTCGGCGCCGACGGGTTCATCCGGGGCGGTCGGCGACAATTCCCGGCGACATCTGTCCGTGGCTGTACCCCGTCGCGGTGTGACGGGGAGCCGGCGCGCGCCTATCTTCGCGGGCACGCGACAAGGAGGCCTGCGTGTTCGGTCGACGATGGGGCGCCAAGGCCGAGGCGCTGCGAGAGGAAGTGCGCACGAAGATGGCAGCGCATGCACACGAGCGCGCCCTGCTCGCAGACGCGATCACGAAGCTCGAATCGACGCTCGCGGCCGAGGCGCAACAACGGGCCGACATCCAGCTCTCGACCGAGGCGGCTGCGAGCACGTTGCTGAGCTCCGTCGAGAACCACGCGACCGACCTCGCCAGGGCCGTCGCGGACGTCGCACGGATGTGTGCATTGCTCGCCGAGCGCATCGACACCGAACGCGACGAACGGCGCGCGCTCGTCGAAGCGGTCACCGTGCTCGCGCGGCGGGCATTGGAATCGCAATCGGCGATCGAGCCGGACGTGCACAAGCCCCGGCTCCTCGGCGGCAACGTCTATCCGTCGGCGTCGTCCTCGAACGACGGCGACGTGGTGGTCGTCGACCCGTCGGCCCCCAACGGACGAGAGGTGATGTCGCGGCTCGAGGTGGGTGCCGCGGTGCGGTACCGATTCGGTGACAGCTGGATCGACGGCCTCGAGATCTGCGAAGTAGAGGGCGACGGGGCCGACGTGCGCTACCGCCTGCGACGAGCCGCTGACGAATACGTGCTCCCGGCGCGTTTCGAGCGACGCGATGTCGAAGCTGCCGGAGAGGTGTCACCACCCGGTGCCCGAGGGCGATGGTGGCAGTCCTGAGCCCTGAGCAATTCGACATGGTGGTCATCGGAGCGGGGCCGGCGGGTGAGAAGGGCGCCGCCCAAGCTGCGTACTTCGGCAAGCGCGTCGCGATCGTCGAGCGCAGCGCGCGGGCAGGTGGCGCGGCAGCGCTGAACGCGTGGGTCCCCTCCAAGACACTGCGCGAAGCAGCCTTGTATCTGACCGGCTTCCGTCATCGTGGCGTATACGAGGGCTTGAGCCTCGATCTCGACCCGACGTTCGCGGTCAACCGCCTTCGAGCGCGTTCGGACCAGGTGATCGACACGGTCACGAGCGAGGTTCGCTCGAACATCGACGCCCACGGCATCGAGTTCATTCAGGGAGACGCCCGGCTCGGCGAGGACCGTACCGTCGAGGTCGTCGGGAGCGCTCGCCCGCGCACGTTGCAGGCCGACGTGATACTCATCGCCACGGGTTCGCGGCCGTTCCACCCGCCTGAGATCGACTTCGACGACCCGGACATCCTCGACTCGGCGACCATCCTCGATGTCGACCGACCGGTACGGAACCTCGTGATCCTCGGCGGAGGCGCGGTGGGATGTGAGTATGCATCGATCTTCTGTGCGCTCGGGACGAGCGTCACGTTGCTCGACAGCCGGGCGCGCCTCGTTCCGGTGATGGACCACGACGTCTCGGACGGGCTCGCGGCGGCACTTCGCGAGGCGGGGGTACGGGTGGTCCTCGAAGCGGGGCGCGCGAACGTCTCCCGCGACGCCGAGGGTCTTGCGATCGAGGTCACGGGTCACGACGTCCTCCGCCCGGACAAGGTCCTCTTCGCGGCCGGCCGCGCCGGGAACATCGAAGGTCTCGCGCTGGAGGACGCCGGTGTCGAGAGCGACGGCTACGGACGCATCAAGGTCGACGATTGCTACCGAACGAGCGCGGCGGGGATCTACGCGGCAGGTGACGTGATCGGCCCACCCGCTCTCGCGTCGGTATCGATGGAGCAAGCGCGCGTGGCCGCGTGCCACGCGTTCGACATCCCGTTCAAGCAGATGGTCGACCCGATCACACCGATGGGCGTGTATTCGATTCCCGAGGCTGCCGCGGTGGGGCGCACCGAATCCCAGGCGCAAGCCGACGGCATCGACTACGAGATCGGCGTCGCTTCGTTCGCACGCAACAGCCGATCGTTGATCTCGGGCACGACCGACGGGTTCGTCAAGCTGGTGTTCCGGCGCGACGATCGCCGGCTCCTCGGCGTGCACGTGCTCGGCGATTCCGCGACCGAGCTCGTGCACCACGGGCATGCCGTGCTGCACTTCGAGGGCACCATCGACTACTTCATCCGAACCGTGTACAACGTCCCCACCTTGACCGAGGCATACAAGTACGCGGCGTACAACGGACTACAGCGCCTCGCATCACCAACCCGCGCCATCTGATTGGAGCACCAGCCCGCCACAGGCAGGCTTTGCACAACGAGCCCTTCGTCGGGGTTGCGATTCGCAAGCGAGCAGGCCTGTTGCTGCGAATCGGACATGCTTAGATCCCAGCGCGCGGACCCCGCTGTAGAAGGCTTCGACCCGGTCGAAGATCGCGCTGGAGAGTTCGACGCGCG